>JAJDAE010000246.1 GCA_029262035.1 Candidatus Zhuqueibacterota bacterium | reverse complement strand
ACGCCGTGGCATTGCCAGTTACATCAATCAATTCTACAATCCGAAACGGCTACATTCAGGAATTGGCTATTTGTCACCGGAACAATTTGAGAAAAATTATGATTAAACTATTAACTGTCCATTTTTTAGGAGGAAGATCAGTTTTGGAGTTATTCTTAGGCCAAGCCTAATGCATCAAATTTTTCCTTAGAGTAGCCATTTCCCCAATACGTAAATACACCGAAAGACTCAATGGCGACTGTAAAGCCTTTATCTTTAGAAAGGGTTTTTGATGAGGCGGTCGAGAGGCAAAGTAGAATACTGCCTAAGACAAAAATATTTCTGTACATATCATCTTCCTCAATTCCTAACTAAGGTGTTAAGTGGAAAATATCCATACGCTCATCTTATATATGTGGACTTTTTTCCCATGTATTATGACATAACAATACAAAACATGGAACAATCTTGCTAGCATTTTTCATGTTTTAAATTAATGCTTAGATCGACAAAGACTATATTAACAGAATAGTAACAACCATTATGGAAAGCAAGAAAAAATCTCACCTGGTTGTTGAAAAACTTGAAGAATTCATCCTGCTTGCTTATGGTAACCTAGCTAAGAATTTCTACAAACCTGAAAGGACAAAATGCAAACAAGGAAACTCGGCAATTCAGAATTAAATTTAACAGTTATTGGCTTCGGAACCTGGGCTATTGGTGGCGGTGACTGGGCCTATGGTTGGGGCGCACAGGATGACAAACAATCTGTTGCAGCCATACAAAAAGCAGTTGAGCTTGGCATCAATTGGATTGACACTGCAGCCATTTATGGTTTGGGGCATGCGGAAAAAATTGTAGGAGAAGCCGTTAGAGCATGCAGCACAAAACCACTCATTGCAACCAAATGCGGCCTTACCTGGAATTCAAAAAAGAAAATAAAACCGCGGTTGAAAAAAGAAAGTGTAACGGCAGAAGTTGAGGACAGTCTCAAACGCCTTGACTTGGATACAATTGATCTCTATCAAATCCATTGGCCTAACCCGGAGCCTGAAATAGAAGAAGCCTGGGAAACCATCGCCCGCCTAATTGAGCAGGGAAAAATCAGGTATGCCGGCGTCAGCAATTTTAATGTCGAGCAACTCAAACGGGCACAAAAAATTCACCCAGTCACTTCTTTGCAGCCGCCTTATAGCATGATCAAGCGCAAAATTGAAAAAGAAGTCCTGCCATATTGCAGTGAACAAAATATTGGCATTGTGGCTTACAGTCCCATGCAAAAAGGTATTCTCACAGATAAGTTCACCCGTGAATTTGTAGACCATCTCCCTTCAGACGACCACCGCGTTTACGATAATGAATTTAAAGAACCTCGTCTGAGTTTAAATATTCATTTGGTTGAGCAGCTAAAAAACATCGCGAAAAACTATGAGGCCTCGGTGGCGCAGCTGGCGCTTGCCTGGGTTTTGGTTCACCCTGAAATTACTTCTGCTATCGTGGGCACCAGAAAACCGGAACAGATTGAAGACACAGTAAAAGCTGAAGAATTAAAAATTTCGCCGGAAGACTTAAAACAAATTGACGCTTTTTTGAATAAAAAGGCATAAAAGTATCTGTGTGCTGTTTTGTGGATGTGTTTAGAAAACCTAATCTGCATTATTCACAAAAATATTTCTGCCAGTGTGTAAGTCGTTAATAATAGAAAAGTAACACGGCTTTTAGCCGTGCCCGCGTGAAACGCGGGTTACTTCTTCAACTTTACTCAAGCCAACATTTATAAATAATTCAACCTAAAAGACGCCACTGGTTAGCACAGATAAACACTGATGAAATGAGTTTTCAAATCGAAGATATTGCAGACTATCATCAGCTCTGTTTTTGAAGATTTATAATATCCCAGCTATGTTTTTAAATGGTAGAATGTCCACATCTCATTCAACAAAATCCGTGTTCCATCCGTGAGAATCCGTGGCAAAAGTATTTTGGGGGACTATTATTTTACCAGCTCTTAGAAATATACAGCCAGGAAAATTCTGAAAATAAAAATATTTCTTGACATTAATTAACTGAATATATATTTTTGCCAAAATTAATTATACAAAATTTGCCGACAATGAAAAATATTTTCAAACAACCAAATCCCGTAAACCCGCTACCCCTGAGGAAAACTCCACTCAGGCCGTACGGCATAAAATTTGGCGCTTGGAAAGATAATGAGGCAACATTGTAAATTACAAATAATATACAGAAAAATCATAAAGCCTTTCCAAGTCATTTGGAAAGGCTTTTTTTTTGCCGGAAAATAAAATAAATCATAATAACTTTTATAAATTAGGAGAGAAAAAATGAGTAACAAAAAGAGTGAATGTCCAATTTGTGATGCTGAGCTAATCCTTGCTGATGATACTCTGCAAAGCGAACTTGTGGAGTGTTCTGACTGTGGCACCGAACTGGAAGTCGTTTCTACATCCCCTGTTGAATTACAGGAAGCACCGCAAACAGAAGAGGACTGGGGAGAATAACGTGCTTCAGATTCTGGACGCAACACTGAGAGAGGGTGAGCAAACCCCCGGAGTTTATTTCGACGAACATATAAAACTGGCCATAGCTGCCGAGTTAAACAAACTCGGCATAGATATTATTGAAGCCGGGCACCCGCTGGTGAGTTCCGAAATAAAATTTGCCGTAACACAAATCGCCAACAACAATTTCAAATCAATTGTTGGCGCCCATGCCCGCTCGCTTAAGCAAGATGTTGATTTAGCGTTGGAATGTGGTGTTGGACTTTTGGGCATTTTTTATTGTGTTTCAAACTCGAGACTTTCCGGTGTCTTTAATAAAGATATTGGTGCGGCCATCGCCCAGATTACAGAAGTTATAGCGTATGCCAAATCACAAAAGCCTGATCTTCTGGTACGCTACACCCCGGAAGATACGGTCCGTTCTAATTTTCAAAATGTGTTGGATGCATCTGTCGCGGCAGTTCAGGCCGGCGCGGATATAATTAGTATTGCCGACACAACCGGTTATATGATTCCCGGAACCAAGCGCAGTATGTATGCCTACGTAAAAAAGCTCAAGGATGAACTTGCGGAGCGGGATGCATATCCGAAGATTGCAGTTCACTGCCATAATGACCGGGGGTTTGCCCTGACCAATGCAATTGACGGTTACCGCGCCGGCGCAGATATAATTGATGCCACAATCCTCGGAATGGGTGAACGGGCCGGCATCGTTGATCTTGCCCAACTTCTGGTCACACTAAAACTTGATTTTGAAGTAGCCAACGATTGGGACTTATCAAAATTAAATAACTTGTATCATCTGGTCAGTCAAAACTGCGGTATACCCATTCCCATGAATTTTCCGATTACAGGCCAAAATGCTTTTACGCACTGCGCAGGGGTGCATACCCACGCCGCAGCAAAAGACCCTGCACATTACCAAAGTTTGGATCCGGCGGTTGTTGGGCGTAAAATGGATATTTCATTGGACCACATGTCCGGCATAGCTTCAATTAAGTGGGCACTAGATAAGCTGGGAATTATTGCTGAAAATGATCTATTGGAACGAATTCTAAAAAAAGTAAAATCTATCGGGCAACGTGGTAGAACAGTTGGGTTAACAGAGTTGGAATATATTGTTGAATGGTGCAAAAAACACGAGATTGAAGGTTAAAAATGAAAATAGGTTTACTACACTCGCTCATCCGGAAAGATGAAAAACTAATCATCGAAGCAATCAATGCAAGACCGAACCTTGAACTTACAATGATCGACGATCGAAAGTTGACCTTCCAGCTGGGAAAAGACTCTTTTAATTTCGATGTTGTGCTGGAAAGAAGTATAAACCATTCCCGCGCTTTACATGCCTTAAAACTTTTCGAGAGCGCCGGGATTCGCTGCTTTAACTCATCTCAAATTGCTCTGGTTTGCGGCGACAAACTTTTGACTTCAGATGCTCTCAGCCGTCACGGTGTGCCCCAACCGGAAGTTAAAATTGCTTTTACCGAGACATCTGCTTTGGAAGCTATCGAAGAAATGGGCTACCCGGTTGTACTAAAACCTGCCGTTGGCTCATGGGGCAGATTGCTTTCAAAAGTAAATGATCGCGATGCGGCGGAATCCATTCTCGAACATAAAACGGTTCTGGGTACCTACCACCATTCAATTTTCTATATTCAGAAATATATCCAAAAACAAAGTCGCGACATCAGAACTTTTGTTGTGGGGGATGAATGCATCGCTGCCATCTACCGCACATCCGAGCACTGGATTACCAATACTGCGCGCGGAGGCGTTGCAACCAAATGCGAGATAACCGATGAAATACGAAAAATTTCTCTCAAAGCAGCCAAGGCTGTTGGCGGTGGCATCGTGGCGCTGGACTTATTTGAGACTGATGACGGCTACCTCGTTAATGAGGTCAATTATACCATGGAATTTAAAAACAGCATTGAGACCACTGGAGTGAATATTCCTGTCAGAATTATTGACTATGTAGTAGATTCAACAAAGGGGCTGGCATGAGCAAATTGAAGGTTTCCATTGCCGGTGGTTCAGGCTATACCGGCGGCGAAGTCGCAAGACTTTTGCTCTTTCACCCAAATGTTGAATTTAAGCAAATCACGTCGGAACGCTTTGCCGGAAAATTCATTTACAAAGCGCACCCCAATTTAAGAAAAGTCACGAATCTTAAATTTAGTTCGCTTGCTGAACTTGAACCATGCGATGTACTTTTCTTATGCCTGCCGCACGGCAATTCAATGCACGGCATGGCTGAGTTCAAAAAACTCGCGGGTAAAATCATCGACCTCAGTGGCGACTTCCGTTTAAACGACAAAGAGGATTATACCAAATGGTACGGCGGCAAGCATGTTTTGCCGGATAGCTTGACAGAGTTTGTTTACGGAATTCCGGAACTTCACAGAGAAGAAATGCGCAACACAAACTATGTTTCAAGCGCAGGTTGCAATGCCACAGCAGCTATTTTAGGGCTCTACCCTCTATTCAAAAATAAACTTGTAGATTTGGATAGAACGGTCATTGAAGTAAAAGGTGGTTCAAGTGAAGGCGGAAATTCTCCTTCTGAAGCTTCACATCATCCTGAAAGAAATGACTCAGTGCGTTCATACAAGCCTACCGGCCATCGCCATCAGGCCGAAGTTTTGCAAGAGTTGGCCTTCGGTGAAAAAATTCGAGTACACATGTCGATGACGGCGCTTGGTATCGTGCGCGGTGCACTTGCAACCTCACATGTTTTTCTAAATCACTCTGCTATCCAGGAAAAAGATATTTGGAAAATCTACCGCAAGGAATATGGGGATGAACCTTTTATTAGAATTGTGAAAGAGAGTACAGGCACGTACCGGTTCCCCGAACCCAAATTACTTATCGGCTCAAATTACTGCGACATCGGTTTTCAAAAAGATAGCGATTCCAACCGCCTCGTTATCATCAGCGCCATCGATAATCTCATGAAAGGTGCCGGCGGCCAGGCAGTTCAGGCCTTTAATATCATGAACGGATTCGAAGAAACAACAGCGCTTGAATTTCCGGGATTGCATCCAATCTGAGAGAGCGTCATTCTGAACGCGAAGTGATGGATGCATCTGTACAAAAAGATACGAGGGCGTGAAGAATCTTAATCGGGGCAGGAGATTCTTCGCACTTCAACAAATTGCTAAATATGACAAACCGCGGGCTTCGCGCTCAGAAAGACTTTTTAGTCTTTTGTTTTAGACCAGATTATTTAAGTGAAATAGGCATGTCATCTAAACTCTTGAAAGTATCATGAAGGTAGGATTTCTACACTCAATTATTCGGCAAGAAGAAAAACTCCTGATTCAGGAGTTGCGCAAACGCAGCGACATTGAACTGCAATTATTGGATGACCGAAATATGGAATTCAATCTGGCTGACGATGGCTTTGAACTTGATGTTGTTTTGCACAGAAGCATCAATCAGTCTCGTTCTATTAATGCAATCACTCTGTTTGAAAGCTTCGGGGTTAAATGTGTTAACTCATCGCAGACTGCAACTATTTGTGGCGATAAACTACACACTTCTGCAACACTGAAACGAGCAGGCATTCCGCAACCGGAAGTCCGAATTGCCTTTTCAGAAAAAGCCGCCTTACATGCCATGCAGGACATGGGCTTCCCCGTGGTACTGAAACCGGCGGTTGGTTCATGGGGCAGACTGCTCTCAAAAATCAATGACGAGGAAACCGCCGTTACAATTCTGCAGCATAAAAAAGTGCTGGGCAGCTATCAACACGCCATCTACTACATTCAGGCATATATCGAAAAAATGGGACGCGACATTCGTGTAATTGTTGTGGGCGATGAAGTCGTGGCAGCTTCCTATCGCACTTCCGAGCACTGGATTACAAACGCATCCCGCGGCGGCGTTTCAATTGAATGCCCCATAACCGATGAAATTCGGGAAATCAGTCTCAACGCGGCAAAGGCCGTTGGCGGCGGCTTAATCGGAATCGATTTATTTGAATCCCCGGACGGCTTTCTTGTTAATGAAATTAATGACACCATGGAATTTAAGGGCTGTATGGCAGCAACAGGCAAACCGATACCGGCAGCAATTATAGACTACGTTATCAACCAATTAGAAAACTCAACTGAACAAAAAGCTGACCTTGCTATTTAAAGTCAGCTTTTTTCACACACATAAAACAGGTAATTAAATGAAAAAGATTATTCTTGCTTACAGCGGTGGACTTGACACTTCAGTAATTTTAAAATGGCTTAAAAATAAAGGATTTGAGGTTATTTGCTTTGTCGGAAATGTCGGTCAAAATGAAGACTTTGAGGCCATCGAAAAAAAGGCTTTGGCAACGGGCGCTTCGAAAGTTTATATCGAAGACTTGCGTGAAAAATTCGTAACTGACTACATCTTCCCTGCCCTGCATGGCAACGCACTTTACGAGGGGCGCTACCTTTTAGGCACATCCTTAGCGCGGCCTATTCTCGCCAAAAAACAAATTGAAATCGCTGCAATAGAAGGCGCTGAATATGTCTCTCACGGTTCCACCGGAAAGGGCAATGACCAGGTGCGATTTGAATTGGCCTACTACGCACTCAATCCGGATATTAAAATTCTCGCACCCTGGAAAGAGCCGGAGTTTCTGGAACAATTTAAGGGTCGGACAGATTTAATCAATTATGCAGAGGAATGGGATATTCCCGTCAAGGCCTCGAAGGCGAAGCCTTACAGCGAAGATGAAAATCTGCTGCACATCAGCCATGAAGCCGGTATACTTGAAGACACCACACTCCGGCCGGACAAAAATGTGTTTTCATGGACCCAGGCCATTGACGACACGCCAAACAAGGAAACTCAAATTGAAATTCATTTCGAGAACGGCACGCCGGTTAAGGTTGTTAATAAGAACGATGGCACCGTGCATACCAAAGCCTTGGATCTCTTTTTGTACTTGAATCAACTTGGCAGCGAACAGGGTGTTGGCCGGGTGGATATGGTAGAAAACCGCTACATCGGCATTAAGTCACGCGGAGTTTATGAGTCACCGGCCGGAGCGATTTTGTGGGAAGCCCATCGTGATCTTGAAGGCCTGGCAATGGACAAAGAGGTCACCCATTTACGCGACATGCTCATCCCAAAATTTGCTGAACTGATTTACAACGGCTACTGGTTTTCCCCGGAAATGGATTTCCTCATGAGCGCTTTCAGCAAAAGCCAGGAAGCAATTAACGGCGTGGTTTATCTCTCTTTATACAAAGGCAATATAATTGTTACGGGCCGTGAATCCCCAACCTCACTTTATGATCAGGACTTTTCCAGCATGGAAATTGAAGGTGGATTTGATGCCACGGATTCAAAAGGTTTTATCAACATTAATGCAATTCGCCTCAAGGCACATTATCTTGTTATTAAGAAGCGCAAACCGTACGAATGGCGCAAAGACAGTGTTTAAGCCCCTCCCGGATTTGAGACTGTTGAAAAAGAGGGTTGGCTCTTTTTATTCGCAATTTCACGGTTCGACTAAGTTTATCCCGAGCCTGACAAACAGCTCACCATGAAGCGGCACAAACTCCTGATTTATTAAGAGTTAGCTCAATTCACCCTGAGTGGAGTCGAAGGGTGATTTCATAGGCTTTCTGGCCGCTCCGGCCGCCAAAAAGCGGGCGTCCTACGGCGGGCTGCGTGCGCCTCCTCAAACTGTGGCGCTTCGCGCATTATTATAATGCCGCTCACTGCGGCAAACCTGCGGGGTCGCCCTCCGCAGAATGTGGTTTAAATTCTAACTATAGCGCTCGGGTCGACAAATTTGATTTGATTAACAAAAACATTCCTTTAAACCATAAAATTTTATAGGTTCTGCAATAATTGAAAATAGATGTTTAATGTGACCCTCATAAATATAAACTAGGCGCAATAGCTTTGCTAAATGTTGTCTATAATGGTTTTCTTGCCCTCCTTGGTACGAAACTGCTTTGAACAATCCAAATGTATGAGAATCTTATGACAGATAAAAACACAAAAAAACAGCTTCCTGGACTATTAGGTTTCTTGATTAAGTTTTTTCAAATCAGCCTTTATATACCGATTCAAATAATCTTCATTCCTTTTGCTATTATTGGACTAATAGTTGCAATTTACAAGGAAATGGGAAAAAGCAAGAAACTGGGTATCTCTTTCTCGGCAATTAAAGCACTTCAATATAGGTGGTTCATGCATTATTTTGACACCAGACCGGATCCCCTTTCTGTTGCGTTTACAAAAAAATTTTCATGTGAATCACATTTTGGTATGTGGTTAGTTATGGGAGCTCTTATCATTTCCCAGCGGTTATTTGGTTTCACTACCAAGCTTGGAAAACTTGTTGAACCAGGTGAAGAGACCGTAGATTCCACTGCGGGCATTCGGGTACTCACATTTGACAAGATAATGGTAAAATATGTTGATGAAATAGATCAGATTGTCCTTCCTGGAGCTGGCTTTGATCTAATCTCTTTGCACTTTACAAAAGGAAAAGATGTAAAAGTTTTTGAACTTGATCAGGCTAATACCCTCAATCTAAAAGTTGAAACATTGAAAAAAGCAGGTATAAAGCATGATTGGATCACCTACATTCCAGTTGATTATGCAAGCGAATCTTGGGTTGATAAACTATTAGAAGCTGGTTTTGACAAAACAAAAAAGACTTTGTTCCTTTGGCAAAGCGTTTCTTTATATTTAGAAGACGATATTGTCAAAGATACACTCAGGGAAATAGCTGATTTATGTGTAGACGGAAGCATCATCGCTCAAGACTTTTATTCCAAAGTATTCGCATCAGGTGAATATTCAAAAGCTGCCAAAAAATTCTTAAGTATTATAGAAAAAATGGGAGAGCCTTCAAAATTCGGAATAGATATGTCAAATGATCCCAAAGCAGCAGTTGAATCTTTCTTAAAAGACTGTGGATTAAAAATGACAGAATATATCCAATTTGGTAAAAAACTGGATATCGAACCGTTTTACTGTATTGTTGAGGCTAAAAAACTGTAAGCCTACGAAAGATAACAAAAAAGGCATCCATGAATTTTTCATTAGATTTGCTATTAAGCGACGCGATTTTTGGTCAATTTTTTCAAGGTAAAATTGGGTTGCGCTTGTCAAATCGGCGGGCAGTTTACGTAACCGTTAAAAAATAGAATTCAAATCATCATCATTCTTCAGGTATACCATGAAACTCTGGGAAAAAGGCACTCCGCTCAACAAACAAATTGAAGCATACACCGTCGGCAATGACACCATTCTTGATCAGGCGCTCATTAAGTACGATTGCCTGGCCTCCATTGCCCACGCCAAAATGCTGGCAAAAATTGATATTTTGACCGAAGATGAAGCCGCAGCTTTGGAAAAGGAATTGCACAACATCATTGAGCTGGACACCAAAGGAAAGTTTACCATCAGGCCAGAACAGGAAGATTGCCACACCGCCATTGAGGCATATTTAGTTGGAAAATTGGGCGATACCGGCAAAAAAATCCATACTGCCCGTTCACGTAACGACCAGGTTTTAACCGCCTTACGATTGTACTACAAAACACAATTGGCTGACACCAAAGACCTGGCAACAGAGTTCGGTAAAATTGTCGAGGCATTTGCAAAAAAGCATGAGAATATAATTTTCCCCGGTTACACGCACACACGCAAAGCCATGCCTTCTTCTGTGGCAATGTGGGCAAACGCGTTCGTCGACGCCATGCAAGATAATCAGCCACTTTTAAATGCAGCCTACAATTTAATCGACCAATCACCACTTGGCACGGCTGCCGGGTATGGTGTCCCCCTCGAACTCGACAGGGAGTTTACAAAAACAGAACTCGGATTTAGCAGAATCCAGCACAACCCGATTTACACTCAACTAAGCCGGGGCAAATTTGAATCCTCCATTTTACACGCGCTCTCGCAGGTGATGGTTGATTTAAACCGGCTGGCTTCCGATTTAATTTTGTTCAGCTTACCGGATTTTGGTTATTTTGAACTCCCTGCGGAATTATGCACCGGCAGCTCCATCATGCCGCAGAAAAAAAATCCGGATGTCCTCGAACTACTGCGGGCGAATTACCATGTCATCAACTCCCTTGAAATGCAGCTCAAAACCATTCCGGCTAATTTAATCTCAGGCTATCATCGTGATTTGCAGCTTACCAAAGAACCGGTAATGCGCACTTTTGAAATAACCAATAGCAGCCTGTCAATCATCAATCTGGTTTTTGAAAAACTACAAGTTAACGAGGCAAACTGCGCCACAGCCATGACCGATGAACTCTATGCGACTCAAAAAGTTTATGAGTTGGTAGAGAAGGGTATGCCATTTAGAGATGCATATAAAAAAGTTGCCGGAGATATTGAGTAGTTTTAGTAGATTGATGGGATGGTGCCAAATGGTTCATCTGTCTACGCCGAAGACTCTACTGCATGCTGTTATTGAGGGGCGGTGTCTCCAAAATAAAAGAGGAATTTGAGATAGATTTTAGCCAATCAATTATCGTTTGCGCCAATCCTGCTCGGTGATTGCTAAATGCATGATCATCCTGAAAGGCTACAATTCTTACATGTTTTGCTTTCTGTTTTTTAAGTAGTCTATATAACGGTAAAATATGATGGTCAATTGTAACGTTAACATCATCCCATCCCCCAATGAGCAGAATATTTTTAAGAGCCAGTAAGGAGGCACCTTTCCTTAAATCTAGATATGGATTTAATTTATCAAATCCCATTTCAGCAACTTCTTTCGGTGTAGCTCCTTTTGCCAATCTTACAGGTCCTGCTGGAACTGTTAAACTGGCAAATATGTCATCTATCATTTTTTGAAAATCCGGATTACGAATGTACTCTCTCATGAATTCACCATGGTCGGTTCCAGCAACGGAGAAAATAGCAGTTACTTCCGGATGGTTGGCGGCATAGGTCAAGGCCATTCCACCGCCATAACTCCATCCGCCTAAATAGATGCGAGTCGTATCTATATTGTATTTACGAATGTTCTCTGATTGGTGGATGAATTTAAATGCCGCCTGGATATCTTTTTGAGTGTTGCCAAAACTATTTTGACCCTGACTTTGATAAGTGCCACTATAGTTAAATGTTAAGGTATTAATTCCGGCCTGAGAGAGTTTGCCTCCGATGCCAAGAACGTCCATTTCATTTCCAGGGAAGCCATGCAATAAAATTGTGGTAGGAAAAGTTCCTGTTCCTTCTACACTATAGAACTTGCCCTGAAGAAGCACTCCATCACGATCGACGTTAATATCTACGGGAGTCGATGCTTGACTCTGCTGAACTGCAGGAACCAACAAAAAGAGCATACTGGCCTGAAACAACCGCGAAAATAGTCTCATATTGATTTGCCTCCATTTACTCAATTAGTTTGGATTCATCTATATTTCTAACAAAGCGGTTACCTGCGCCGACGCACACGCGACCAACATTAAAAATGAATTAATTTTCCCGATCCCAAAAACTCTAAAATTGCGCTGCTGATTAGGCGTCGGCTGCACTGGCAAAGTTAGAAGAAGCAAGCAAGCCGAAACAATCCAGCGAGCGCCGAACACGACCCCGCTGGCCGGCACCCAAACGCAGAGACTCAAAGAACGCTGAGAACCGTCCGGTTTGGGCGAAGCCACCACGCTTTACCCTGCTGTAGGGAATCAACAAAGCCTAAGAAGTTGCACTGAACAGACAACTCAAATTTACACTAACAGTTAATTCTTAAATCGGTTTTTATTTTTGAGTACCACCCAAAAGCCAACGACCTTGAACGGTACTAGTTTAAATTAATGAACAAAGTTTGACAGACACACAACCCTGCGAATTTTACCGAAGTGCAGAATTATTTTTTGATGAGTTTTAGATAAACAAATCTACGAACCCCAAATTTGACTTGCAACCAAAAGCTCGTTTTTTAGCACCCACGTAGCCCCTAAGTTTTTACACGGAGAACAGGGGGTTGGGGCTTTTCTAGTAAATCAGTCGACCGTTTTTTAGTTCGGCTGCATTTAAAATATGTGATGGGTTACGAACCCACCCTACGCTGACTCTACTGCGTGTTGTTATTGAAAGGCGGTGTCTCCAAAATGAAAGAGGAATTTCTGTATTACAATCAACTCACGTTAACTTTGTTCTCTTTTCCCAACATTCTACCCATTATTTCTTTCAACAGTTTTGCAGCGACCATGCCTGTAATACCTTGTGGGTCTCGCTCCGGGTTGTATTCTACGATATCAGCGCCAACTAAATTCCCTCGTAAGTTCTGAATTATTTGGAGAACATCCCGGGTACTCATGCCGCCAGGCTCATAGTGAGAAACTCCGGGTGCAAAGGCAGGATCAAGGCAATCCATATCCAGAGATAAGTAGACCGGCCCGTCAAATATAATCTTCTTTGTCTTTTCTATCTCCCCCATCGTAATTATTTCAACACCAAACTTTTTTGCTTGTTCACGTTGGTGGCCGTTTAGGGTTCGAATGCCTGCCTGTACCAGTTTTTCCACCAGACCCTCTTCCATTATCCGGGCAAACGGACAAGC
>JAJDAE010000245.1 GCA_029262035.1 Candidatus Zhuqueibacterota bacterium | reverse complement strand
CTCAAAGCATCTTCAAAAACAATTGACTCGGTTAAATCAATTTTAATTCAGGAGTCTACAGAAAATTATACTTTAAGCTATAAAACCGGTGCCGGTTATCCTGGTAAAGATCGAAAGTATGCTTTGGGATGGCTTGTTGGGTATGTAGAGAAGCAAGACAATGTGTACTTTTTTGCATTGAACATTGATGGCCCAAGTTTCAGTGAAATATTAAAACCAAGAATTGAGATTGCAAAAAGCATTTTAAAAGAAATTGGCATTACCCAATAACCGGTCGGAGTTCGTTTAAATACTCTAATATCCAACCGTCAGAAAAATATATAGAGAAATAAAAATGAATGCAAATACAGATATCAAAAAGCCACCGATTTTATTTGAACAAACCCAAAAGATTATCTCCAAAATAAATCACAATGTAGACGCTGATTTTATTTCATATTGGATTAGTGGCAACAGTAGTATTAGCGGGGAAGACGTCATCGCATTTTACGAGATATTGAAAAGTAGAAAATGCAAAGAGACACTTTACCTTTTTGTGAAAAGTGGTGGCGGCTCGGGCAAAGGTGCGCTTAGAATAGTGAACCTTTTAAGAAAATATTATAAAAAAATTGTTGCGCTTGTCCCGTTAGATTGTGCTTCTGCCGCTACGATGTTGGTTTTAGGCGCCAATAAAATTTTAATGGGGCCGCTATCTTATTTATCTGCAATTGATACTTCAATTACTCACGACCTTTCACCAATCGATAAAAAATATAACGACCTGGTAAGCGTAAGTCAAAACGAACTCAGCAGAGTGCTAAAATTATGGGAAGATAAAAAACAACCCAATGATGCCAATCCTTACAACGAATTGTACGAATACATACATCCGCTCGTAGTGGGTTCTGTTGACAGAGCAAGCTCATTATCAATAAAACTAACAACTGAAATTTTATCCTTTCATATGAAAGATGTAAAAAAAGCTGAAGAAATTAGTCATCATCTTAATTCTGCTTATCCTTCGCACAGCTATCCGGTAACACTTCGGGAGGCGAAAAAGCTTGGACTAAACGCAGAAAACCTGGACGATGAAATAAATGAGTCTCTCTTAAATTTGAATGAAGTGTATTCTGAGATGGCGCAGCTGGCTTATACCGATTATGATGAACAAAATTATCATGACAATGAAATTGTAAGAATTCTTGAAGCGAATGATATTCAATTGTATTATCAAAAAGACAAAGATTGGCACTATCGTACAGAAGAACGGAGATGGATATCCATGAATGATGACAGTTCGTGGAGAAGGAATTTAAGGGTCGGGGGAAATATTGAGAAGAAGAAGTTTTACATAATGTAAACAATAGCAAACTTTATAAATCCGCCTCAACGTAATTATTGACATTTCAATAATGAATTTATATTTTTGCAAAGCAAAATCAAGAAACAAACCTAAGAGATAATATGAAAGCAAAACCGATAATTCTATTTTTGTTTATGTTCTTGCTTAGCTGTTCCGCCTCAAAGCAAGCTTTTAAGGAGGCCAAAGAGTACGAAGACGCCGGTCTTTATGTTGAAGCGGCTGAAGCAGATTTAAAAGCGTTGCACAAGAACAAAAAGTTCAAAGATGCGAAAGTACATCTCCGCAAAGTTGCACCATTAGCCTATAATGAACTTCTTGAAAATGGAGAAAATGCAACCGCTGCCGGGCAATGGGATCAAGCGGTCGATAGCTACGCCAAAATGGATGACATGCTCAACCAATGCCACAGGTATGGGGTTTCGTTCGAAACCATCAAAGTGCGCGAACGACTTCACCAAGCAAAGGGAAAAGCAGCGGCCCACCATTATAAAAATGCAGAAGAACTATACGCTGCAAAAAGTTGGCGCAAAGCTGCCAATGCCTATTTAAAGGCGCATGTGCATGTTCCTAATTATAATTTGTCGCACGAAAAAGCCATTAAGTCATTCATCAACTCCGGCGATTTCTGGCTCAGGAAGAAGGAGCATGACAAGGCGCTGGATTCATATCACAAAGTACTCGATATTGCCGCCGGGCATTCCGGGGCAAAAAAGAAAATCGCCCGGGCATATTTTTCACAGGGACGGACATTGTTTGGCAGTGGTGTCTATCGTGGGGCATTGGAAAAATTCGAGCTGTCTTTAAAGTACAATGAAGCGCAACCAGGCATAGAAAAATGGCTGGATAAAGCATACAAAGAAGCTGTTCAGTATGTTGCTGTTTTCCCATTTTTAAATGGCACAAAAGCTCAGGTAGATGGCTACCGAATTGCCGGGGACATCATAACCCAGCTAACTCATGCAAATCTCAAATTTGCGGATTTTTTACCACAACCTGAAACGCTGACCCTGCTTAATCGGGCGAATACACCTGCCAGTGGCCGGGTGAGTGAGGGAGAGTTAATTCAGATTGCCGAAGAGGAAGGCCTGGATTCCTTTGTTTGGGGCGCAGTGCGTACAATTGATGTTCGGGACAAACCAGAAGAGATGCACGAATATGGCCATGAAAAAATTATCGTGGTTCAAGATTCATCTGGTAAAGATGTTGAAGAAACGGAAACAATATATTACCGGGAGTACACTACAGAAAGACAGGTTACTGTCAGACTGAGGTGCCGGGTCATTGATACGGCGACCGGAAAAATTCTTTTTGAAGAAAAGTATCGTCAGCAAATTACCGACCTGGCAAGATGGGTTGCTTATCAAGGCAGCATTTATGATTTACCGGAAAAAAAACGCGGCTTACTCGATGCTTCGCGTGACCCAAGAGACATCCCGATTCTAATCAACGAGATGATATTCGCCATTGTCGATAAAATAAGCCGCGACCTCATTGGCTTTTATCAATAGATAACTTGACGTGCTCGTAGAACAGCATTGTTAGGGAACGAAACGGAAACAACTTACAAATACGGATGAATTATCGAAAATTTCTCGCAGATATGAGCAGTACTAAAAACTTTACAAACCTAAACCCTTATTTTTAGGAATACATCAAGTTTTACTTACATTTGCTGCCTGAAACCCTTTGTCGGTTTCTTCTACCTCGAATTCCACTTTATCTCCTTCTTCGAGAGATTTATAACCATCACCCGCAATTGCAGAAAAATGGACGAATATATCAGTGCCATCATCTTTAGTTATAAATCCAAATCCTTTTGAGCCGTTAAACCATTTTACTGTACCGGATTCCATGGACAAAAACTCCTTATTATGTTAAAAAATATGGTTAGACCTATTAGATAAGATTGACAATATTAACAGGTTCATAATTAAAAAAATTTCACATAAATAGAATAGATATTTATATCTTTTCGTTTAACTTAAAATAAGCAATAAAAAATACAATAGTAAATTTGTTTGAGATTAATTCTAAGTTTTATAATGTTGGTAAATCTTTTGTAAGAAAAACGACCTCATTTGCATAAAGCAAGATTCTTTTATTTTTTACTCATTAAACCAAATCACAATTTTTCTTTTCACTCATCCTAAATTTATCTACAAGGCAGACTTTTTGCATATTTTATGCGAGCATTGACTTTACTTCTTCTTTTTTCAGCGGCAATATATGCCGGCGAGTCCGATGAAATAAACCTAAAACTTCAGTCCGGCTTGTCCAAATTATATAATTTGGAATATCAATCGGCCTTGGGTCTTTCCGACTCTCTTATTCATAAATATCCGAAACATCCTGCGGGCTATTTATTTAGAAGCATCATTCACTTTTATCAATATACGTCCGGCATTCGTGACTCTGAACTCAAACAAAAAATAGTTGACTACAATAAAAAAACTGTCTCGCTGGCTAAGCGCCATGGAAACAAATTAGAGAGCCATTTTTTTCGTGGTGCGGCATTGGGAAATTTAAGCTTTTTTTATGGCGCAGAAAGTGAATGGTTAAAAAGTCTGCGTTTCGGATTACAGGCAAAATCGTTTCATAAGAAAGTACTAAAAGTTGATCCCGAGTTTTATGACGCATACTTATCACTGGGTGTCTTCAACTATTATGGCGGCTCCTCACCGAAAGTACTCAGTTTTTTTTCAAGGTTTTTGGGGTTAAACGGGGATAGTGACAAAGGTTTACAGCAGCTGTATCTTGCTTACAAACAAGGTACTTTTTTTAAAGTTGAAGCCGCCACTTTTTTAGGGAATTTCCATATAGAAAAAGGAGACATTGAGAGTGCTCTTGAAATTTATACCCAACTGGCAAAATCATATCCGAATAATCCATTTTATATACAAAATCAGGGCAGAACGCAATTTTTCCTGAAAAATTACTCTGCTGCGGGTGAACTGTTTTCGCTGGCGGTGAGCAAATATACGAAAAAAAATGCGCCTGGCAGATTGATGGCTTTGAACTTCCTTGGCCGTATTCACATGATTTCTAATAATTTTGAATTGGCCATTTCACGATACAATGAAATCATCTCAGAGGTTAGCCGAGTAGATATGATTCAACTCTACGATGGCTGGCTTTTAGGCGATGCCTATTTTTTCAAGGCTGAATGTTTTGAACATTTAAGCAAAAAAGATTCGGCAGAAACATACTACAAATTGGCTGCCTCGGCAAAATTTGCAACTGATGGCATTGTGAAAGGCAGCAAGAATCGTTTGAAATATGGCGGACGCGATGAATTAGAACTCACAGTTGAGCGACAGATTAATCTCATCAAAAACGAGGATTATCAAGGTGGTATTGCAGGATTGCACACTATTTTGGCAATAGATGACTCCTTAGGCGAAAGAGAAAAGTTTGACGAATTGATAAATTTCTACTTGGGGAAAGCGGCTTTTGAACTAAAAGATATTACCGGTGCCCAGAGTTATTTCAAACA
>JAJDAE010000244.1 GCA_029262035.1 Candidatus Zhuqueibacterota bacterium | reverse complement strand
GAGATGGAGACGACGGTTAGGTTTTTGCCGTGTAAGTAGACATCAAACATCAGTTGCATAATTTGTATATTATGAGTACAATTTAATTGTTTAGAAATGACTTTCTTATGGTTAGTTCAATGATTCAAAAAGAATTATTTTCGGAAATAAACGAAAATACGGCCAACCTCTTTGGAAACAAGTTGAAAAAAATTATTCTTTATGGTTCTTATGCGCGAAGTGAACATAAGAAAGAATCAGATATTGACTTTTTGGTTTTGGTCGATGACACAGAAGAAAATCTAACCCAAAATAGATATCGTATCGCCGATGTTATGACAAAGTTATCTTTAAACCACGATATCCTGGTATCGATTACAGAAGAAACCTATGATCGCTTTCAAAATTACTCAGAGGCACTACCCTTTTATAGAAATATTAACAAAGAGGGAATCGCCATCTATGGAAAATAGGCTGCGTGATTTGTCAAAATATCGCATAGAAAAGGCAAAAGATGATTTGGAAACATCAGAAATTATGCTTGAGAACAATAAATATTCTCAATCGATTAACCGCTCCTACTATGCAATGTTTCATGCAGTAAGGTCTTTATTAGCATTAGATAAATTTGATTCACACAAACATTCAGGACTCATCTCCCATTTTAACTAGCATTTTATAAAATCAGGTAAAATTGAAGTTGAATTTTCAAAAATGCTCACTACCGCTTTTAAAATTCGCAATGATAGCGATTACAAAGACTTCTACGTAATTGCTCGTGAAGATGCTGAACTACAATTAGAAAACGCAAAGAAATTTATTAAAAAGATCGAGGAGTTTTTAGAACAATCTATGGATTTAGGATAATAACGACTCGGCCTGTAGTCTGCCCTCAGTATCGTTTACCTATACTTTTAGGAGCTGTAAAAATGAGCAACCCCCCAAAAGGCCTAAACCCAGTAACCCTCCAGCGCCTAAGTCGCACAAGGCATATCATTAAAATAGCAGATTTTGCTTTTCTTTTTGGGATATTACCTATATGATTTAAATCAAAGGTTTCTATCAATATTACCCATGGCTGCTTCGAGTTGGGCTTTAGCAATTAAGGCATCATACTTTGAACTCACTAAATTCACACGCGCACGGGTAAGCGCTACCTGCGCATCGGTTACTTCCAACTGCGTACCGGCGCCGACACGATAGCGCTCTTCCGCCAAACGAAAGTCTTCTTCGGAGGAACGAAGGTTACGCTGGTTGATCTCTGATATTTTCTGGAAAGCCTGAAGATTTAAATGAGCCTGTTTCACTTGCAGGGTAATGGTGCGTCTTTGAAAAGTCCAATTCTCCTGTGCAATGTTGTAATTTGCACTCTGACGTTGCACATCGGCGGCATCGGTGAGGCCATTAAAAATATTAAAATCTACCTGGGCGCCAACGTTTACAAAAAAGTTTTCTGAAAAACTACCGTAAACACGGTTTAGGTCGTCGTTGTTACGTTGGTAAGTAACGCCAAATCCAAGCGATGGTAAAAACCGACCTTTGGCTGCTTTGCGGCCATATTCAGCAGCTTTCATATCGTACTCAAAACTTCGTAAATCGGGGTTATTCTGCTCCGCCGCTGTAATAGCCTCATCCAGGGTAACCTCAAGCTTGGCTTCCGCACCTGAAACATCAGCAATATTGATATCTTCTTCCGGGTCTCTACCCAAAGTGACATTCAAGTTCCCTTGTGCAATTTTTAGAATGGTGCCTTGCCTGATTAAGTTAATTTCATCTGTACCGAGAATTACTTCCTGCCTGTAAACATCAATTTTTGCAACCGAACCAATTTCAAACATGCTGTTGGTTTTGTCCAGTTGTCCTTTACTGCGCTCAACGGCCAGGCGATATTCATCTTCTAACTTCACCGCTTTTAAGAGCTCAAAGTAGCGTTGCTTTACTACGGCAAAAACATTATTGCGCTCACGGGTCAGGCTTTGTGATTGCGAATTAAAACTTGCTTTAGATTGTCGAATTTGATTCCAGCTGCGGCCAAAATCAAACAGTCTTTGATTATAATTCAAGGTCATTGTGTGTCCCCAAAAAGAACGGGAGGGAGAAGTACTTTGTACACGGTCAACAACCGGTTGGCCACTTTGTTGATCAAACTGCGGGACTTGTAAAAGGACAGGATTGCCGGTGTTATCAGTCAAAGTAACAGGCTCAAACTGCTGAATGTTGAGCAGGTTTGTGGTTTGTCCCACAGTACTTCGCCCGGATGAAAATGAAGAAGTAATCGAAGGCAGGATGCTTGAATAGGATGCCTTCACATCTGCTCCGGCACGGTTAACCTGATAGGTTGCAATTTTGAGCTGTGCGTTATTTTTAAGCGCCATTTTTAGGCATTCATCCAAATTAAGCGCCTTGCCGTTCTGTGCAAAAGTCAGGCTAGACAGCAGCAAGAGACAAGTTAACCCTGAACATAAAATTCTAAACATTTTCGACTCCCAAGTATTTTTTAAAGCATTTAACGAGAAAATAATCTCTGAGGAATTTAACGGTTTTAAAGAACGTAGGTTATGGGGAAAAGTTTCTATGCTTCTGGTGTTTTAACAAAAGAAAAAAGCCTTTGGTTAAAACCATCAGACAACAAAGTCAGCATTAGGGAGATATTTAATTCAGTTTTATTTTCTTCTTCAACTGCGTCAGCATATCTTCGGTGATGGCGGCCAGATCGTACTTGTGTTGCCAGGCCCATTCTTTGCGAGCCACCGAATCGTCGATCACCCTGGGCCAGGACTCGGCAATCTTCTGACGAAAATCTGGTACAAAATTACAATGAAAATCCGGGATATGTTTTTTGATTTCTTCAGCTAACTCCTCTGCAGTAAAACTTACCGCAGCTAGGTTATAGCTGGTACGCACGCCTATTTGGGCTTTATCCGCAAACATTACTTCAGCTGCGGCGTGCAGGGCATCTTCCATATACATCATGGGTAAACAAGTCTGACTGGTTACAAAACAAGTATATACTTTATGCTTAATGGCTTCATAAAAAATTTCAACCGCGTAGTCTGTGGTTCCGCCGCCGGGTTCGGTTTTATAGCTGATAATTCCGGGATACCGCACGCTGCGTACGTCAACATCAAATTTATCGAAATAATAATTGCACAGCAACTCGCCTGCATTTTTGGTAATACCATACATGGTGGTTGGACCAAGAATGGTATCTTGTGGCGTGTTCATTTTGGGTGAATTCGGTCCAAAAACTGCAATTGAGCTTGGCCAGAACACTTTAATTGCGGTGCCGCGCACCAGATCCAGAACATTCTTCAATCCGGTCATATTGATATCCCAGGCCTGGTCAGGATTTTTTTCACCCACGGCAGACAAAATTGAAGCCAGATGAAAAATGGTATCGATTTGATGCTTTTCAAGTACGTGCCGGAACGCTTCCTTTTTTGTGATATCAACAATTTCATGCGCCCGTTTGTAAGGCGGTAAACTGGGTCGAATATCAAGACCGACTACTTTATCGACATTATATTTAGCTTCGAGTAAATCACTCAATTCGCTGCCGATTTGACCATTTACTCCGGTTACAAGGACGTTTTTCATTTTTCTGTTCTCATTATTTCTAAAATCTGATTTTTATATCTCTTCAAAACGATTTTGCGCACGATTTTTTTTAACTTGTTGCGGATCAAAAATTTTACCGTTCATGGCAATGTAAACACCAAGAGGCAGCGTCTGTACAGCCGCAAAAGCAAACCCTATGTTAAAAATTGCATCGGTTTCTCTAAACCGTGCCGGTGCCATGGAACCAGTCAAAACTATGGTTTTATTTTGAATTGCAAGCAAATGGCGAGCGGTTTGTACCATTGTGTCTGTACCATGTGTGAGCAATATGCGACCGTTGGCAGCAGCATTGATCGTATCAAAAATCAACTGCCTATCGTCATCGGTCATTTCCAGGCTGTCTTTGCGTAGAATGGAGTGAGTTTCATATTCGGCTTCAACTTTCGATTCAATTAAAATATCACCTACTTTGGACTTGCCAATGAGATATTCGCTTTTGGCATCGAAGTAAACTTTATCAATTGTGCCGCCGGCAGTAAAAATACTGATTTTCATGCAGACTCCCAATGTGCATTTTTTCTACTTTCAAAAATAGAAGAAAAAAGTTGGTTTTCAACTTTTATTTTCTAATAGAATTTCATGGTAAAGAACACCTCATTGGCGTAAAATATAATGAATCAATCTCGCAAGTCCTCACCTGTTTTTCAATGAAATTTGATACCGGTAGAGTGGCTTAATGGTGGTGAAAAATCCAAGTCCCGGCCTCCGGAATTATCATCGTAGACCGGACTCGTTTATAGTTTATTAGATGTGGGTCAATTTACGTTTGAAGGAAATAACAGTTCCCACAGTCAAAAGCAGTGTTCCAATCCACATAATATTCATAAAAGGTTTTTTACTGACCTGAAGTCCCGCAACTTGCTGGTTATCGTTAGTGTTGGGTTCATCGGCATGGGCGAACCCATCAAATGCCAATTGAATCATTTGCTCGGTTGCATTGATGCCGTTTAAAGCCACGGTTGGAGTACCAACGTAACCATTCTTGGCAAGGGGTATTTCAACGACAGTGGAAAGGCTTTTGCCTTCGGACATCACTAAAGTTGGCATTAATTCAAAATGTTCCTGCTTGTTTTTAATTGTGATTTTTGCGCCAATTTCCATATTACCATTCTCAGCATGGCTGTTCATTGCAAAACCTTCAAAGAAAACGTCAAGCTTATAAAATTTAGCTGTCTCTCCCTTTTTTAGGGTCACAATATCTTTCTTATGATTGTGCACTGTTTTAACTTCAATCGGGGAGATATAAAAATCCTGCCAAAACCCGCCTCGAACGAACGGCTCCTTCATAATGGAATTATTAAAGGTTGTATAAAAATATCTCGGCGTCGCCAGATATTCACTTCCATTGTTTCGAACACGAATTTTCAGTACATCTTTATCATCAGCATCTTTTTGAATACCTTCAAAAGTTAACTGAGCGCCAAGCACTTCTGTTTTCTGTCCTAAATTCAATTCAATATATTGCTCTTTGGCAAAATTGCCGGATACAATTATCCCGACAAACATTAGCGCCACGCCGATATGAGCCATAGGTGCCGCTGTCAATACAAATGACATGCGAAGCTGCTGCGCAAAAACAATAAGGTTTGTCCAAAGCGCAAAAGCAGATGTGCCAATGAAGAGCAACAATAATGGTTTTTGTAACCCAAAATAAACAGCCACTGCAACAGCAACCAAAGAAAACAGAACCGAGATGATTATTTTCTTAACCATTAAATGTGGAAGTTGTCCCCATTTCATGAAAGGTGTTACGCCCAAAATAAGTGCAATAATGATGGCAAAAGGCAATGTCACCTGGTTGTAAAATGAAATATTGACATTGGATGGCTGCGTGAACAGCCTTGAAATAAGCGGGAATGATGTCCCTGCCAAAATCACTGCCGAACATGCCAGCAAAGCCAACAATGCAGCAAACAGAGTGTTCTCCTTGTTTAGCCGGTTTATTTCGAGAGGTTCTGATTTTATTCCGCCAAACCGTTTCACAAAAAGACCAATTGAAAAAATAATCGGGCCGGCGAGAAAGAGCTGTAGAAGCTCATTAATTCCAAAATCCTGGAACGAATGAACTGAAAAGTCGGCAAGAACCCCACTACGCGTTAAAAAAGTGGCATAAATAACCAAAATGAATGAAAAAACTGCCAAGACTAAATTGGTACGTTTAAACGCATGCTTCATCTTCTCAATTATCAATCCATGGAACAAGACAAAATTTACCATCCATGGCACAAGTGACGAATTTTCTACCGGATCCCAGCCCCAATATCCACCCCACCCCAAGGTGCCGTATGCCCAATATGCACCGAGAATGATACCTGCGCCAAGCGTTACTGAATTAAATAAAGCCCAGGGTAATGCCAGGGAAGCCCAATTGGAATACTGTTTTGTTAAAAGCGCGGCCAGCGCAAGTGCAAACGGAAAAACCGCAGCTGCGTACCCTAAAAACAAAATCGGCGGATGTATTATCATCCAGAAATTTTCCAACATCGGATTAAGTCCCTGGCCATCGGGCGGGATGTGAAGCTGCACATTAAATGGAGTGGCCTTTATGAGCAGAACAATAAAAAAGCCCTGGATTACGGTTAAAAAAAGCATTGCAGGGGCTTCGTATTCCCGGATATTTTTCATGAATACAACGCCCATAACAGCTATGAATAAGGCCCAAAGTAAAAACGAACCGGCTTGACCAGCCCAAAATGTAGAAAGCAATAACCCGAATGACAAATTTTTGGCTGAGTACTTATACACATACTCGTATTGAAACTGATGCGATAAAAGAAGATAAAGCAAAAATATACTTGCCACGCCAATAAAACCAACCATAGCATAGTATCCCAACCGGGCTAACCGTAACTTTTCAGATATAAGTTTGAGTTTATTCTTTTTTTTGCCCCCCGCATTACTCACCCTTACAGCGCCAAGATAAGACCAAAACGAAAAAACTGTTGCCCCGAATGCCATCCATATTAAAACTTTTCCCATAACTCCACCTTTATTGGACTAAAATGATTAATCAAAATCCTGCTTATTCATTTGGCAAGAGGTATGCCAATAAAAGTAGGAGTGTTTTATGTCTTTTTCTTTCAACAACTTATAGTTTATCGAATTTGAGAATCAAGAGAGCGGCTTTCTAATTATCAGTATTTTATTGGAAGAATTTTCCTAAAATTAAGAAAAAGAGTTTTTTGGAGCTTATGCTGTTTTAGCAATTTTTCCGGTCGCTTTTTCTCAAACTTAATAAGATATCGGTCTTGTATTTTCACAATTAAGATTTTAAAAAAAATTATCACCACACATAATTCATTAAAAATAAACACTTTACCGCAAAACTGACTCCGGGCATGGTTTTTGACTCAATTAATTCCTATAATGATTTGTAAATTATCCCATTAATCAAGCGGGTATCGCTATGTTTGACAAATCAAATATTTTGATTGTCGATGATGACAAAGAAATTTTAAAAAGTTGTGAAAAGGTACTTAAGTCAGTTGGCCTGTATCATGTTGTTACCATTCATGATAGCACGTTAGCCCGGAATGAGATTAAAACTGGCGACTACGATCTCATCATTAGTGATTTAAGCATGCCCGGCACAAACGGTTTAGAATTGCTCAATATTGCAAAATCCACAAAGCCAGACATACCATTTGTTGTTTTCAGTGCATTTGGGTCAACGGAAAAAGTCGTTGAAACAATGCGTTTAGGCGCTTTTGATTTTATTGAAAAACCCTTTAAGACAGACCGCTTAAAAGTTGTCGTAGAAAAATCCCTGAAATTTAGCTCCCTGAAAAAACAAAATAATTCGCTAAAATCTCAGCTTCATGAGAAATATAGGTTTGACAATATTATTGGTAAAAGCCAGAGTATGGCCAATGTTTTTGGAATGATATCGAGGGTAGCTGAAGGCGATTCCAATATTACCATTACCGGCGCCAGTGGTACAGGTAAAGAACTGGTTGCCCGAAGTATCCACTCCAACAGTCGGCGCAATAAAAAAGCCTTCGTGCCGGTAAATTGCGGCGCATTACCCGAGAATCTTTTTGAAAGCGAACTTTTTGGCTATGAAAAGGGAGCGTTTACAGGTGCCAGTCAAAGGAAATACGGCCTGTTGGAATATGCAAACCATGGGACGTTTTTTCTGGATGAAGTCTGTGAGCTCAGTCCCGCGTTACAGGTTAAACTCTTGCGTGTCCTGCAGGAACGAAATATTAGACGTGTTGGCGGCAATGAATTAATAGATATCGATGTTCGAATTATCGCTGCGACCAATCACAATATGGATGAGGCGATGCGAAATGGTATCATCCGCGAGGACTTCTATTACCGCCTGAATGTTATTTCTATCCAACTGCCTTCTTTAAACCAACGGCGCGAGGATCTGCCATTGTTGGTCGAACATTTCATCACTAACTTTAGTAAAATGACGCCCAAAAACATCAAAGGTATATCCAGCGAAGCCATGCAGTGCCTGGAATCATATCCGTGGCCAGGCAATGTGCGTGAACTTGAAAATACAATAGAACGAGCTGTTGCCCTAACACAAACTGATTGGATTCTGCCCAAAGATTTGCCGGATAATGTTGTCTATGAAAAAAATAAATTGCCCAGCGTGCAACTGGATATCCCGTTAAAAGAAGCAAGGGAAAACGTATTGGTTCAATTCGAACGTGAGTACCTTACCAAAATGCTGATACGACACCATGGGAATATTAGTCAGGCAGCAAAAAACAGCAAAATTGACCGTCGGACTTTTCATCGCCTGATCAACCGCCACAAACTCAATACGAATAGCCCGAAGGTCGCAATGTAAATTAACAGTGACTATATGGCTGGTGTAAAAGAAAACAATTCTGACCTTTGGAATTACGTCTTGGATACTGCCGTTGAAGGCTTGGTAGCCGTTGACGGAAAAGGCGTCATCCGCCATATCAATCTTTCAGCCCAAAGAGAACTTCAACTCAAAACAAACGCGGTAGGTCGACATTTCCAACAGGTGTTTTGCCCTAGTCTCCCTCTGGATAAATGCTGGGTAAATGAAGCGATAAGCAAGAGGGAAAATCTACGCAAGCATCGGTTTAACATGCAAAAGAAGTCCGGGGCTGAGAAAGAGCTGTTCGCCAATTTAACATTTCTAAATGGTACGAAATCTCCGGTAAGTGCTTTAATTTCGATTTGGTCTGAAAACCAGGATAAGATTAACGAAGAAAAGGAAAAACATCAGGCGATTCTTGGCTCACTGGCTGAAGGCTTGTTTACAGTTGACAATGAGTGGCACATTACCAGTTTTAATCGTGCTGCCGAAAAGTTAACCGGCTGGACTGAGTCTGAAGTTATTGGAAAATATTGCAAACATCTCTTTAATTCTGAGACCTGCTATGATGGCTGCCCCCTTGCGGAAACACTCCGTTGCGCCAGTCCTATCTTTGACTACGAAATGAACTACACCGACAAATGCGGAAAAAGGCTACCGGTTTACGTCAACACTGCAGTTTTATATAATTCTAACAGCGAGGCTATTGGAGGCGTCATTTCATTTCGTGGAGACAATTCACATTTCACTGCAATAGATGGAGATTCGCAAACTGACTTCCATGGTATAATCGGCAAAAACCGTCACATGTTGGAAATTTATGATCTGATTCGGGAGGTGAGTGCAAGCAACTCCACAGTGCTGATCCTTGGCGAGAGCGGCACCGGTAAAGAATTGATCGCAAAGGCCATTCAAAAGCTGAGTTCTCGCAAACTCTTGCCTTACGTGCGAGTCAATTGCGCGGCCATCCCGGATACCTTGCTCGAAAGCGAATTATTTGGTCATGTTAAGGGTGCGTTTACAGATGCCTATACCGACCGGATTGGACGTTTTGCACTTGCTAACAGCGGTACTATTTTTCTCGATGAAATCGGAGACCTGACGCAGGCAGCCCAACTGCGGCTTTTGCGGGTGCTTGAGGAAGGTGAATTTCAACGCCTCGGCAGCTCCGAAACAACCAAAGTGGATGTGCGGGTTATTGCAGCAACCAACCGGAATCTTTGGCAAATGGTACAGAATGGCACTTTTCGGGACGACTTGTATTATCGCTTAAATGTCATCCCGGTTGAGTTGCCGGCATTACGCGATCGCCGCGATGACTTGCCGCCGCTTATAGATTTTTTCATACAAAAATTTAGAAGTATTACCAAACGCCCAATTACAGATATTTCAGATAAAGCTTACGATCTGCTCATGGCCTATGATTACCCGGGCAATATTCGTGAACTTGAAAACATCATCGAACATGCATTCACCCGGACAAAGAGTCACATAATCAATGAAAATAAATTACCGGTCTTCCTGCGAAACGGCCAAACTGAAAATAACACCGAGCATCGTGCCACAAGCGAGACCAACTTGTGCTCGCAGGTTCGTGAAGCGTTAATTCAAACCTGTTGGAATCGTGAAAAGGCGGCCCAAAAACTTGGTATGAGCCGAACCACCCTTTGGCGTCGTATGAAAGAATATGATCTACTAAAAGAGTAGTTTTCTCAAAAATCACAATAATTAACGCGTTAGGAGTAAAATAAATAAATGCTCGACATACTAACAAAAGCTACAGGGATGTGGTTAGTGATAGTTGTCGCAGCTATTTTCAATGGCGTGTTTCGTGAGAAGGTGCTTGTTCCTTTAATAGGCGAAAACTTGGCTCTTCCTTTAAGCGGCATACTATTAGCAGCCCTGGTATTTCTAGTTACGTTAATGTCCGTCTCATTCATCGGGGCCTCAGAACAAAAAATATACATTTGGGTAGGTTTGTTTTGGCTAGTGCTTACTTTATCCTTTGAGTTTCTATTTGGGCATTTTATCGTAGGAAAGTCGTGGCAAGAAATAATTCAGGTATTCAATATTCAGAAAGGGGATTTATTCATTATAGTTCTTTTTATAACTGTTATTTCCCCTTTGGTTGCCGCCAAATTAAAAGGCTTTTTGTAAGCACAGTCACTCTTAACCTGAATAATTCATTGCCACCAAGACACAAAGACAGTAAGGGAACACAAAGATTTAAAAATAAAAGTGTTATGAAAAATTTTGCGCCATAGCAATTTAATTTTAATTTTCAAAACACCTTCTTCCATAACTTTGTGACTTAGAGTCTTGGCGGCAAAATTTATGAATAATAGAAGTTAACAATCGCAGTTTTATTTTCCCGGTGATTTTGGCCGATATAGAGTATTAAGTTTTCGCTAAAATTTTCTTTCCTTTATATCTTTGTCGAATATCAAAATAACGATGCTTACTTAATTAAATAGGGATATTTATGAAAAAGCAAAAGGCGACTAAAAAGGATGTAAAAGTCAAGCCGTGGCAGAAGCTATCACCTTCCACGAACCCCCTGCTTGGCAATGATGTTCAGTCTTTACAGCTTTCGATTGTTAATCACCTTGAATTTTCGCTCGCAAAAGATGAATACTCCGCAACACTTTTGGACGGCTACAAAAGCCTGGTATTAACTGTCCGGGATCGCTTGATTGAGCGCTGGGTTGAAACACAGCAAACATATTACAACCAGGACGTCAAGCGTGTTTACTACATTTCAATGGAATATCTGGTTGGCAGATTGCTTGGCAACGCCATGCTCAATCTTGGGATCGAAAAAGAATTGCAAAAGGCAATACAGGAACTGGGTTTCGATATTCACACCCTGCAGGAAAGAGCCGCTGAAGCCGGCCTGGGCAACGGTGGACTCGGACGGCTGGCTGCGTGCTTTTTAGATTCTATGGCAACCCTGGAACTGCCTGCCTTCGGGTATGGCATCCGATATGAATATGGAATTTTTAGCCAGAAAATTGTTAACGGCCAGCAAACAGAATGTCCTGACTCGTGGTTACGTTACGGCAACGCCTGGGAAATTGAACGACCTGAATTTATTTACATCGTAAAATTTAACGGTCGCGTACATCAATACACTGACGAAAAGGGAAATTTGAAAACTGAGTGGCTTGATACGGATGATGTTATCGCCATGGCCTACGATACTCCGGTGCCCGGCTATCGCACCAACACAGTTAACAACCTGCGTTTGTGGGGCGCTAAGTCCAGCCGTGCGTTCAATCTGGAATACTTCAATCACGGTGATTACGAAAAAGCCATGCTGGAGAAGATAGAATCCGAAACCATCTCACGGGTACTCTATCCAAAAGATGATTTTTATGAGGGTCAGGTCTTGCGTCTGAAACAGGAATATTTTCTGGTTTCTGCAACCTTGCAGGATATAATCCGCCGGTACAAAAAAGCACACACCAAAGGACAACTGTTTAAAGATTTTGCAGATAAGGTTGCCGTTCAACTGAATGACACGCATCCAAGTTTAGCCATTCCGGAGCTTATGCGAATTTTGCTGGATGAAGAAGGCCTGTCCTGGAAGAAAGCCTGGGAAGTCACTGAAAAAACGTTCGCGTACACCAACCACACTGTTTTACCGGAAGCGCTGGAAAAATGGTCGGTGAAATTGATTGCAAAAGTACTGCCGCGTCACCTGCAGATTATTTATGAATGCAACAGCAGATTCCTGGACTCAGTGCGCCTATCTCACCCGAATGACTTCGCCCGGTTACAAAACCTGTCAATTATCGAAGAAGGTCAGGACAAAAAAGTCCGGATGGCTCGCCTGTGTATCGTCGGCAGTCACTCGGTCAATGGTGTTTCCGCGTTGCATACGGAGATCATCAAGAGTCATCTTTTCAAAGAGTTTTATGAACTATGGCCGGAAAAATTCAACAATAAAACCAATGGCATTACCCCGCGTCGCTGGTTGAAATTATGCAATCCGGGATTATCGGGTTTGATTACTGAAAAAATCGGAGACAAGTGGGTCTCGGATCTTACAAAACTAAAAAAATTAAATGGGCTGGCTGAGGATTCTCAATTTCAAAAACAATGGCAAAAAGTTAAGTTGGAAAACAAGAAGCGTCTCGCAAAATATATCCTCCAGACCAATGGCATAAAAGTAAACCCCAATTCTATGTTTGATGTGCACGTGAAACGCATTCACGAATATAAACGGCAGCTTATGAATGCGCTCCACGTTATCACACTTTACAACAGTATTAAAGCCGACCCTCAGGGAGATTTTGCACCACGCACAGTTATTTTTGCAGGAAAGGCTGCGCCCGGTTATTTCATCGCAAAATTAATTATTCAATTAATCACCTCAATTGCAAATGTTGTCAATTCAGATCAGGAAATTGGCGATAAATTGAAAGTTGTCTTTTTAGAAAATTATTCGGTTGCCCTGGCCGAAAAAATCATTCCTGCTGCTGATCTTTCAGAGCAAATTTCCACAGCCGGCACAGAAGCCTCCGGCACCGGAAATATGAAATTTGCCTTGAACGGAGCATTAACCATCGGCACTCTGGATGGCGCTAATGTTGAAATGCGCGAAGAGCTTGGCGATGAAAATATTTTCATTTTTGGTTTGAAAACTGA
>JAJDAE010000243.1 GCA_029262035.1 Candidatus Zhuqueibacterota bacterium | reverse complement strand
GGTTTTTGGCAAAAGCATAATCGTAGCTCTCTGCTCGGCAGTTACGGCAACGGGAATCGTTTCGTCACCGGCTATTGCAGCAGAACGGTTGCCCGATGGGTAGGTCCCGTGTGAAGTGGCGCTTCCAAAAGCCAAACCACTGATATCAGGGCCTAAATCCATGTCAATGCTAACACTCGCAAGGTCCGAAGCGACATTCAGAAAACGATATTCTGATTCAATTACCGGCGCTTCAGGGCCGTTTGAGGGAACATCAACACAACCCACCAGCCATGCTACTGATAAGAGCAAAGCCAGCATAACTGTTGTTGTATTAAATCTCATTTAGTTACCTCCTCTGTTAAAAAGTAGAAAGTTAAATATGTTATTAAAAATAATGTCACAAACTTCTCCCTCACACCTGAGTTTTCTTAACAATTCCCCTCCGGAAAACTGATTTAAACTCAGCAATGCTAAGCTACCTCCTTTCTAATTTTTTTAGGATTATAAATTGTGAAGAATTTAATTGATTTGAGTTTTCTCATGAGCGATGCGCTCACGCAAAGACTATACCATGAAAGGATTTTGAGATTTTCTCAAAAACAAATCAGAACCAAGGCACTGTTTACAAATAACTTAAGATAGTTAGCGATATTACACTAATTGGATAAAAACAATCATATCTATGCAAGTTTTTTCACAGAAATTAAGCCAATATTTGCATAGCATCGGCACGCTACGAGAGTTTATTTTAAGGTAAGAAATAAAAGGAGAATCAAAGTCCAAAAACAACCCGACCAATGTCATTCCTAATAAAACAGAAATCCGGTTAAATACTATAAATCCTTACTCTTTTAACCTGTGCCCGAATATAATTTCGGGCGTAGACTATTCAGAGAAAGAAAGGCGGTTTAATGACTTCTTTGCTAATTGCGAAGTGGGATCTAATTTGAGGGCATTTTGAAATGCCTCCCGCGCTTTCGATTTATTTTCCAGTAAAGAATAAACGTGTCCAAGGTTCAAAAAAGCGTCGGGAGAATCTGGAGATGCTTTAATTTCTCTCTTATAACAATCAATTGCGTTTTCGTATTGTCGCAGTTGGACATAGGTGTTGCCCAGATTCAAACATCCGTTAGGAAAGTCCGGATCCAAAGTAACAACTTCCTTATAATAGGACAAAGCTTTTTCCGGTTGCTTTAAATCAAAGACATGAATATTCCCGAGTGCATAATAAGTCATCGGGTTTAGTTTGTCGATGGCTAAAGCTCTTTCAAAAACCGTCAGCGCTTCACCTATTTGTTTTCTTTCAGCCAAAGCAGCGCCTAAATTCTCCAGATATGTAGGTTCATCAGGCATCAAATGAACTGCTTTTCGAAAAACCTCAATTGCATTGTCACCATCTTTTCTATTGGTATAACTATTACCTAACCAGAAATAAGCATCAGCATAGTCGGGATTAATTTCAATGGCCCGATTGAAATAAGTAATTGCCTGCCTTTCATTGCCACGCACAGAAAATATACGCCCAAGGTAATAGTATCCAAATGCGTTATTGTTGTTGCTTTTCAAGCCGGTAGAAATATATTTACTTGCTGAATCTAAATATGCCGGTCTGTGATCATGCTCACCATAATATTCAAAATAAGCAATACCTTTTCGAATGTCTTTACCATTATCATCAGCATCAACGTCCGGAACTAATCGAACCAGAGGTTTGTTCTCAGAATACTTCCTCGACGATGTCCAGTCAATAGTATCTTTTTCTGCATCAACCCGAATCCAATGATCTGTATTAATAACACCATGTAGCGTGTGTTTGGTGCCAGTTTGCTTCATATGGCAGGGAGTGCAATCATCCGTAGCGGAGTGGTCGAATTTTGAGCTCTTTCCCGGAAGGCTGGCAGGCGGATGACATTTTTGGCAATTTTGGCGGTTATAGTCAACAGAGGCTGCTTTAATCATTCCGTGAGAATCATGACAAGTTGAGCAGGTGGTAGCACCATGACTGTCTTTGAAGCAACGACTTAATGAGAGGCGGTAAGCACTATTAGCTACTTTAAACGCCTCTTTGTGAGTTGCGGCCGGAGAGTAAATAGATCTATTCTCGGCCAATAACATCCCCGGTCTAAAATCAAACCAATCATTTTCATCATGCTGAACCCAGACCTTTCCCTGCAAATGGCATTGCCGACAAACATCAATTTGACGCTGGGAAGATAGTTTGGCCGGATTTACTATGGTCAAGGCATTTTCCGAAGGCAGGTCAATTTTCATCCCTTTGCTTTGCAGGATATGTAACTCTCCCGGACCATGACAGCTTTCACAATTTATGCCAATTGGATAAGGCTTTTTGTACCTTTCCTTTGAAGTTGTTAGCCTTTCCATAACCGCATTGTGACAAGTAAAACATTGGGCAGACACAAATCTGGAAAACCGCACATTGTTAAACTCACGATAACCGGGACTCATATCCCATTTGTTTTTATGAACATACCAGGTAAGGGGCAACTGGTAAAACATGCCATTTTCATCATAAAAATACATACGTAAATTCGAACCGGAACCAATTACATACTGAGCTTCCATCCATCGTTCATGAATGACTTTGTTATTTTCATCGAGTCTAAATTCATGCTGAAAAAATTTTCCGTCTTTCCGTACCATTTCATAGTAATAATTTAGCGAAGAATCATAAACTGCTTCCTTGATCGAATAATCTTCAATAATATTAGTGGTATCAAGTTTTGTCATCGATCGGCCGGTTGGCGTTTTAATATATGCCTCGAATAATTCAAGATGGCAGTCACGGCAACTCTCATTCCCAAGATACTTAACATTTCTTGAGGTATTCATGTAAATAATGTCACCATCACGAACAAACTCTTCTTCATTCAATTCAATTTTCTGTGATTCAGTTAAAACAACAACTGAAATCACGAGAACAAACATGAAAGCTATTATTTTCCAATTTTTTGAAGTAAACTTGCTGATTCCACTGCTCATGATTTTGCTCTCCTTAATTGCTGCTCGAAAACTGTTCAGTAAAAAATAATGCATTCCGTCCGGTCAACGTCTTTAAGAATTCGACGAGATCGGTTTTTTCTTGTTCTGTAAGATGTAATGGTTTAACATGCTTACTCAAATATTTATTTGGAATGCCCCCTTCATTATAAAACGCTACAACATCTTTCAATGTTCTTACGCTGCCATCGTGCATAAAAGGAGCCGTACGGGTAACATCACGCAATGTCGGTGTTTTAAATTTTCCTTTATCGGTGTCATTTTTTGTATAGACAAATCGTCCCCAATCCGGCTCTTGTTTGTCCATACCTGCACCATTGTTCTGGTATTTTTCATCCGTAAAATTTTGACCGGAATGACAGGCAATGCAATTCACCCGTTTACTCTTAAAAAGAACAAATCCCCTTTCTGCCGATTTCGAAATTGCACCTGATTCACCTGTTATAAACTGATCAAACGGAGCACTGCCTGACAACAGAGTCCTTTCAAATGAGGCGATGGCTTTTGCAATGCCCTCAACAGTTACTTCTGTACCAAACACTATTTGAAACGCTTTACGATAATGCTCAACAGCTTTTAACGTATTTACCAGGTTTTCAAACGTATTTCTCATTTCATACGGGTTTTGTATATGTTCCAGAATCTGTTCTTCCAGGCTTTTTGCTCTTCCATCCCAATTCTGGTCGCGGCTAAAGAGCCGGTTTACAAGAGTAGGTGTATTGCGAGTACCTTCCAAGCCATAAATGCCTAACGCTACCTCCCTGCCATCAGCAAAGCCTTGTAAAGGATTATGACAGAACGCGCAGGACACTGTGGCGTCAAGAGATAGTCTCTCATCAAAAAACAGAGCCTTTCCAAGCGCAATTTTTTCAGCCGTCATTGGATTATCTTCCGGGATTTGTACCAGGAGCGAATCCAAACCGTTGGGAATTACGAGGCTGAATTTGGCAGGAATTGGAGGGCTTTCTTTCTGACATCCGAGGATCAGAAAAAAGACAACCGAGGCAGAGACAAGCTCAAAAATAATATTGCTCTTTAAATCTTTCATATCAAAACAAGCCTTTCAACAAGGAAAGTGGTTTTATGCTAATTTAATTAAAACTTAACATTAGTTAACCTGAACAGAATTAACCGCAAGTGGTATATCCTTGAGATTCCACTTTTTCATATCTGACCAATTCTTAAAAGTACGGCGATAGATCAACGTGGTGGTGACAACTATTGGCAAATTCTTGCCATTTGTTTGAAAATCATATACAGACACATCTGTTTCCAAAGCCGGAATGCGATTGTCCTCTTTTATTTCAACAACACGCCATTGCGGTGCCGGGGAAAGATGCATTCCTTTAACACCTACTTTCGAGGCTACGTATTGTGGATTGGGTTCAAAAAGAATCTTTGCGAAACCTTTGCCAGGCAGCCCCTCATAATATCCCTTCGCAGGATCGCCGCGACCTCCCCAATATGGAACACGGTTTCCACCTGTGTAGAGCAAATTATTGCCATCAACATCTACTGCTGTGACCACCAAAATCATGTTTCGCATTGGTTGATCAGTGGGTACATGATGACCGGCAGCAACATTTTCGATCTCGACGGTGACTTGCAAAGTGCCATTGCTAAGTTTTGTTTTTGTTTGCATCTCAACCGCCGATGCCAGGAAAGTACTATCCCGCGAACCTAATTGAAAATGAGATGGGATGGTCATCGGCTCCCGCTCGACACCACCCCTGCCCGGGGCAAAATTCGTAGTAACCATGTCCGGCGGCATATGGCAATCTTGACAGGTTACGCCTTTTTTGGCATAAGGACTTGCCAACCATTCTGAATACGATTCATAAACAGGTACGCCCCAATAACCGCCTTCGTGGCAGGGAGCACAAAAAATACTTTCTGAAATTGTGGAAGAATATGCATCCGGATTGGGAACATCGGTATAAGGGCCAAAAAACATCTGGTGTCCCTCGGGAGGCCGACGTAAATCCATATGATCAATGCCACTCTTAGCACTTGTATTTTTTTGCATTTGTACGTCTTTGATTTTGTGGCAAAAATCACAGGAGACACCCATTTTTTCTACACCATCAAGGCTATTCATGTCCACTCCAACTGGATTTCTGACGGCTGCGGCTGGTGCATGGCAGTTCGAACAATTGCCGGCGGAGTGAGGATAATCTAATTTGTAGCCGGGGTGTATGTCGGCATTTCCTTTTGAATCTGTTCCGTTGTAGAGATTTAGGAATATGGGGTTTACTGCCGCTTGGGAATGACCGTTATTGATCCACTGCTTATAAATCAAATCAGGATGGCAATCACCGCAGTTTTTTACTTCGCCAAATACTAATGATGCAACCTTTTTTAATATTGGAGTTGGTGCGGGATCAATCCACTCATAGTCAGCATTGTCTTCAGGGAGAGGCGACAAAGCAAGCTCAATATTAGTGTAATTTTGACCAATTTCAATACCGCTATTATAATAACCCTCTTTCCATGCAGTAACCATTCCATTTTCAATTTCCTCTTTAATGGGGAGCTGAAAAAAACCGGATGCATCAGTAGTATCACAAATGATTTCTGCTTGTAACCGTACAGTTGCCCCCTGAACAGGGTTTTTGCCATCTGTTACCTTTCCCGATATGGTTCTGTTATTCTGTGCAAATAAACATTGATGATTGCATAAAAACAGAATACTACACTGCACAAAAATGTTGTGCCACTTTTTCCAAACAAAGCTGTTAAATTTGAACATATCAAAATTCCATTTAAATTACGTATCATGAATTGCCACCCGATTGCATTTTTTAAAATACAAAAACATTTTGTCGGGATAGGCCTCTAAGGAATTCAGCAATATATATTTCCCCTTGCGCGGTTAGGAGCAAGGTTTTCATATGTTCAATTATACTTTTGTTTGGTTGGTCACCATTATCATACAAATGGGATGCTACCGGAGGAATAGTTTTCGCAATCTCATTAAGGAATCCAGGCAATGGATTGTCTTCAAGGATACGTTTCTCGGTTGTTTGAAATTGTAAAAACACTTCAAACTTGCGCGTTGTCGCCTGAACTTTCAGGCACGCAGTGAGGATAATAATCGCAATTACAAGTGAAACTATATGAAAATTTAATTTCATATAACTGACTTTCATATTTTATTTAAATGATTGTTACAATTTAATCACTTATAAATAAAATACAATAGCATTTTTTGATTAAAGTACAGAAATTTTATACGGACAGAAATTTATTGGAGGAGTGATGATTGTCAGTTTTTGCAGGGAAGCTTATCTCTAAAACTAAACAGAGATAACTTACAAATTATATCGCTTTATTTTATAGCGCATTGTACGAAGGCTGATATCTAGAATTTTTGCGGCTTCAGATTTATTACCATTTGCTTCCTTAATAGCTTGCTCCAGAATAAATTTCTCAGCGACTTCGGTTTTGTCTTTGAAGGTTGCGCCAGTATTTGCAAAAAAGTCTGCGGAGGGTGCGTTTTTTCTTTTCCTGTGAATACCAAATGGCAAGTGTTCCGGCTCAATGATACTTCCTTCACCCAGAACAACTGCATTTTCAACAGCATTCTCAAGCTCACGAACGTTACCCGGCCAGTTATAGTCCAGGCATAATTTCATAGCAGCTTCGGATATAACAAGCGTAGAAAGCTTGTTTTCTACACTAATTTTCTTAACAAAATATTCTAATAAAAGCTTTAAATCTTCTCTTCTATCACGCAACGGCGGAAGAAAAACAGGAATTACATTGAGCCGATAATAAAGGTCTTCGCGAAAAGTGCCTTTTTCAAGAGCATCCTCAAGATCGCGGTTGGTGGCAGTTATAACGCGGACATCCACATCGAATGTTTCAGTTGCACCAAGGCGGGTAAATTGTCGCTCCTGCAAAACTCTGAGCAGCTTGACCTGCACACTTTCAGAGATGTCACCAATTTCATCGAGGAAAATCGTACCACCATGCGCTAATTCAAAACGGCCTTTCTTCTGCCTGTCGGCTCCGGTAAATGCGCCTTTTTCATAGCCAAAGAGTTCGCTTTCCAGCAGGTTTTCGGGAAAGGAGGCACAACTGATTTCAACCAGGGGTTTGGCCGAGCGCGGACTGTTATAATGAATAGCACGGGCAACCAGCTCTTTGCCGGTACCGCTCTCACCACGGATCAATATTGTTGATTGTGTTTTTGCCACTTTCTCGATGGTGGTAAAAATTCGCTGCATTACTTCGCTCTTGCCGATAATTTTTCCAAAGCCATATGTCGCTTGTACTTGTTTTTTCAGGGCAACATTCTCACGAACCAATTTCTGTGCGCCAACGGCTTTTTCAAGAACAATAAATAATTCATCAAGATCGAGCGGCTTAGTCATATACTCATACACGCCACGTTTCATGGCTTCAACGGCATCCTTCACGGAACTGTAGGCTGTCATTACAATCGTCTTCATTTCCGGTGCAAATGAAAGGGTGCGCTCGTAAAGCTCAAGACCACTCATTTTCGGCATTTTCAAATCCGTAAGCAAAATATCGAACGGTTCTTTTGATAAAATTTTGATGGCTTCGGTTGGGTTGTCTATTCCTTCGACGGAATAATTTTCCTGGGTGAGAATTTCAGTTAAACCGGAAAGGGTGTTCCGATCATCTTCAACTATTAGGATTTTCGTCATTTTAAGTTATCAAGTGTTTGAATTGACATCACATAAGTGGGATTGTTTAAAAATCATCATTTTTTCATTTGAGTATCTTACATCCCTCTGATTTTCGCTCTGAACCCTTCGACACGCTTCAAAAATCTGTCTCCCTTCAAAAGGAGATTTACCCTTTTCAAACAGCTCCATTTACTTCAAGTCGTCCCCGTTTACAATACTTGCAGCTTTCTTTTCACGTAAATACGAAACAACATTATCGGCGATTTCTACGGCAATTCGCTCCTGGGCATCGATGGTGCTGGCGCCTAAATGAGGCGTGGTGATAACATTCGTAAAATGCGAAAGCGGGGTATCTCCCGGCGGCTCCTCTGCAAAAACATCAATTGCAGCCCCGGCGATTTTTTTGCTTTCAATTGCTCTGACAAGAGCAGCCTCATTAATAATACCGCCCCGGGCAACATTAATAATCCGCAGTCCAGGATTGCAAATATCAAATGCTTTGTCGGAGATCAGATTGCGTGTTTCAGCATTAACCGGCAGATGTAAGGTTACAAAATCACACCGGCCTAAAATGTCTTCAATGGAGGCTTGTTTTATATTAAGCACCGCAAAATCTGAATCCGACAAGAATGGGTCGTACGAAAAAACTTTCATCCCAAAAACCTGAGCGCGTTTGGCAACCTCTTTTCCGATTTGTCCAAGACCGACAATACCGAGCTTCTTGCCAAACAATTCAACACCGGTAAACGCGCTGCGTTCCCACTTGCCGGCACGCATTGAAAGGTGCGCTGCAGGAATATTTCTGGCCAGAGATATCATCATCGCAAAAGTATGTTCTGCTGCGGAAATCGTATTCCCTCCGCGAGAATTTAAGACGGCAATTCCTTTCGCACTTGCTTTTGGTACGTCTATATTGTCGATGCCGGCGCCGGCTCTGCCTATAACTTTTAGGTTCTTTGCGCGGTCAATGATTTCCGCTGTAACTTTGCTGGCGCTACGGACAATTAACCCATCGTAAAATGTAATTTCTTCGAGTAAATCAGCCGTGGATAATCCTGGCTTGTACTCTACTTCAACTGCATGTTTACGCAATGCAGCAATACAGCGTGGGGACATTTGATCTGAAATTAAAACTTTAAAATCTGACATTTCTTAAAATCCGTTGCAAGATAATTTCATTATTAACGTAGACTGCGGCAAGTCATCTACTTCTCTTCTAAAAAAACTTTTTGTACCGCAGTGACGCCGCTTCCATGCTCGAATTCCCAGTCAAAGTCTGCGAGAGCAAACTCCAGGCCTGAAGCCATGGAAATCATATCAAGCGCATCGTAATACCCCATGTGCGAAACTCTGAAAATTTTGCCCTTTAAATGAGCCTGACCGCCAGCTACCGTAATGCCGTATTTTTCTCGTAAATGTTTGTTAAAGGCGACGCCGTCAATAGACTCCGGAAGTTTAACTGCTGTCAAAGAGTCGGAAGGTGATTTGGCAAACAACTCAAGGCCAAGCGCTAACACACCTTGCCGGGTTGCATGCGCAAGCAACGCATACTTTTCCCACATATTTTCCAGGCCTTTTTCACGAATCATTTTAAGAGATTCACGCAATCCCATAATCAGGGTGATTGCCGGTGTCCAGGCAGTATTCGCAATTTCCTGAGCCTTGCGTTCTTTCTTCAAATCAAAATAAAATTTGGGAATATCAGATTTTTCAACGCGCTCCCAAGCTCGATTACTTAATGCCACAACCGCTAACCCGGGTGGCACCATAAGTCCCTTCTGTGAGCCGGTTACCGCCACATCGACACCCCATTCATCCATTTTAAAGGGGAGAACACCGGCCGACGTGATTGAGTCAACCACAACCAATGCCTCAGAGTTTTCGTGGACAACTTTTGCAATGGTTTGAAGATCGGAAGCCACTCCTGTCGCTGTTTCGCTATGTGTTAAAAATACAGCTTTTGTATCCGGATTTTTTTTCAGGAAGTCTTTAATATCTTCGGGATTTACAGCTTCCCCCCAAGGCACATCGAGTACAGTGGCGTCTGCTGTACAGTTATTACATAAAAGGCCCCAACGCTCCCCAAACTTGCCCCCGGAAATCGTCAAGACTTTATCGCCTTTACAAAGTAAATTTACAACGCAGGCTTCCATAGCGCCGGTGCCGGACGAGGTTAAAGTTAAAACAGTTCCTTCTGTTTGAAAAAAATATTTCAAATCATCTCGAACCTCTTGAAAAAGTTGCTTGAACTGGATTCCACGATGATGAATAAGTGGGTTGGTCATCGCAATTTGCACTCTTTCAGGTATTTGGGTGGGACCGGGTGTAAACAAACGCGCGCGCATCTTTCACTACTCCAAGATGTTAAAAATCTTCGTTAATAACTCTTTTCTTCCAGTTGCATTCACAGAAGAAAAGGGAATGATATCATCAGATAAAAAGGGCTTTAAAGTTACCGAATATTTTTTCAAACTGTGGTTCGCAGCAGATTTGGACAATTTGTCAATTTTTGTGGCGACCACTTGCACCTGAATATCCAAATCATGCAACCACTCCAACAATTGTAAGTCTAATTTTGTTGGTCCGATTCTGCCATCTATTATTGAAACGACGCCTTTTAATTTACTACTTTTTTCTATAAAACCTTCTATTAATTTTTGCCATTGTATTCTCTCGCTTTTTGAAACCTTTGCAAAACCATACCCGGGCAAATCTACAAAATAGAATTTTTCATTAATCTTAAAATAATTTAATTGGCGGGTTTTACCGGGAGTGGAACTGATTTTGACCATCTTTTTTCGATTAAGCAGGCAATTAATCAAACTGGATTTACCAACATTTGATCTACCGGCAAAAGCGATTTCATTCAGGCCATCTTTGGGAAGCTGTAAAAGATTGGCAACGCTTAATATAAATTCTACTGAGGTTATTTTCATGCTGGCAGGTTTGGGTCTCTCTTATTGGAATTTTCGATAAACGTCTTTGCGATGACCAACTCTGATTATCTCTATTATCAAAAGTCTGTTTTCAACGGAATACACGACTCGATAGTCACCCATTCTTATTCGAAATAAATGCTCTGAGCCATGCAATTTCCTGCTTCCTGCGGGATGGGGAACTGATGCCAAACTTTCTACTACTTGGAGGATTTTGGGAATTGCAGATTTGTTAAGCTTCTTTAACTCCTTTTCTGCAGATTGCTTCCATACAATGTTATAAGAGGCCATCCCGTTTCAACTCTTCAACTAAATCTTCGTGTGATATGGTTGGCTCGTCCCTTCTTTCGGCAACGACTGCTAAATCTTCTATATCTTCCACTAACTCAGTAAACTCACTAAGTGGCAATATTACAGATGTCTTTTTACCACTTTTGTCTGTTATATATTGTGGGTTTAAATTATTTAGATTTACCATTTCTGTGTCTCCGAATTACATGACGCATACTTATATCAACGCTTCTTTAAGTACTTGCTCCATCCGTTCAACAGTAATTATTTTTAGTCCCTTAACAATTTTTTGATTGATTTCAGTTAACTCTTTTTCGTTCTCTTTAGGGATCAAGACTGTTTTAATACCCGAACGTTTGGCCGCAAGCAGCTTTTCATTTAAACCGCCGATGCCAAGTACTTTGCCGTGTAGAGTAATTTCGCCGGTCATGGCTAATTTACGCCGCACTCTTTTTCCGGTTAAAGCTGAAATTAAAGCAACTGCAATTGTAATTCCTGCCGAGGGCCCGTCTTTGGGCGTACCACCTTCAGGTACGTGAATATGTATATCTTTATCTTTCCAAAACTTATCTGTAATTTTCAATTTTTTGGCATTGGTTCTGGCATAGGAAAGCGCTGCACGGGCAGATTCCTGCATCACTTCACCCAATTTTCCTGTAAGGGCAAGTTCACCTTTTCCTTCCATTATATTGACTTCAATAATCAGAAAATCACCGCCGTATTGGGTCCAGGCAAGGCCGATAGCCGAGCTGACTAAATCTTCATTTTTATAGTTTTTTTCAGGGAATTTTGGCACACCAAGATATTTTTGCAACTGATCAAGTGAAATTGTAACAACCTTTTTTTCGCCGCTTTCAACAATCTCTTTCGCTACCTTTCGGCAAATCGCAGACAACTCCCGCTCCAGATTTCTAACACCGGCTTCCCTTGTATATTCCCGAATAATCTGCAGGATAGCATCTTTTGAAAATTTGAGAAAGCTCTTTTTTAAACCATGTTGTTTTAATAATTTTGGAATCAAAAATTTGATGGCGATTTGTGCTTTGTCATGCTCCAGATACCCCGGCAAATTGATGATTTCCATCCGGTCTCTCAGCGGTTCCGGGATCAGGTTTTCCATATTGGCGGTGGTGATAAACATTATTTGAGAAAGGTCATAATCCACTTCAAGGTAATGGTCATTGAATGCCTTGTTTTGCTCAGGATCGAGCACCTCCAACAATGCGGCTGAAGGATCACCACGGAAATCCATGCTCATTTTATCAATTTCATCCAGAAGAAAAACAGGGTTGACGGTTTTCGCTTTCTTCATACTTTGGATAACTTTGCCCGGCATAGAGCCAATATATGTCCGCCGATGGCCGCGAATCTCAGCTTCATCACGTACACCGCCTAATGACACACGGATAAAATTTCGCCCCATAGCGCGGGCAACCGATTTACCGAGAGAAGTTTTTCCAACTCCGGGAGGACCGGTAAAACAGAGGATCGGGCCTTTTATATTTTTTGATAATTTCAGAACCGCCAAATGCTCAAGAATACGCTCCTTGGGTTTGTCCAAACCGAAATGATCTTTATCAAGAATTTTACTGGCTTCGCTTATTTCAAGATTGTCTTTGGTTTTTTTAAACCAAGGCACATCTAAAAGCCAATCGAGATAATTGCGAATTACTGTTGCCTCAGGAGAGAACGGTGGTGTTTGCCGCATTTTGTCCAGCTCCTCATAAGCACGTTCTTCAGCTTCCTCGGGGAGCTTTGCCTTTTTAATTTTATCGTTGATAAAGCTAAACTCGCCGTTCATCTCCCCTTCTTCGCCAAGCTCCTCCTGAATCGCCCGCATCTGTTCATGCAGAAAAATATTCTTTTGAGATTTATGAATACGGCCGCGAACTCTATCCTCGATATCCTTTTCAAGAACCAATATTTCCATTTCTGACTCAAGGATTTTGATCATCTCCAGGAGCTGTTTTTCAATGGAACGTTGCTCAAGTAACTTCTGCTTGGTTTCAATATTAGATTGCAAATGAGAAGCAATCAAGTCAGCAAAACGCTGTGGAATTTCTACTTTTTCGATAGCAAGAATAATTTCATCGGGAAGATTGCGATGCAAACGAACATATTCTTTGAACAAAGTGGAAACGCGCCTGACTTTGGCTTTAACCAACGGAGAGGTGTTTTCAGACTCGGCAAGCACGTCAATTTGCGCCTGAAAATGTTCTTCCACCGCCAGGTATTGTTTAATTTTGCCACGGACGATGCCTTCAACTAAAACTTTCATCAGGCCATTGGGCAGCTTCAGCACCTGTAATATTCTTGCAACTACGCCGACTTTAAACAAATCCTGTGTTTCCGGCGATTCTAACAAAACATTTTTTTGAGCCACCAAAAAAATCATTTTATCTAAAAGCATCGATTCTTCGATAGCTTTCAATGAGGACTCACGACCTACGAGCAAGGGGTAAATCATATAAGGAAATATGACGACCTCCTTGAGGGGTAAAATAGGAAGCCGATTATTAATTTCGATTATATTGCCATCACGTGTAATTTTTTGCATATTTCTCTATTCTGGTTAAAATAAAAAAATCTCCCACAGACTATACACTGAGGAAGATTTAGCAAACTAATTCAAACCTCTAATTAAATCAGGCGCTTTTTTTGACTTCTTTAAATGTATAAACGGGTTCGCTCTTTTTCAAGACATAGTTTTTGGTGATAACACAATTCTGGATATCCTGACGGGAAGGGATATCGTACATCAACTCTAACATCACTTCTTCAAAAATCGAACGCAAGCCCCTGGCGCCGGTCTTTCTCCCTTGTGCCATTTTAACAATTTCTTTTAAAGCCGCTTCTTCAAACTCAAGCTGCACATCATCCATTTCAAAAAGACGAATATATTGCTTGGTCAGAGCATTCTTTGGCTTTAGCAATATTTCCAGTAATGCTTCTTCACTTAGTTCATTGAGGACAGCCATAACCGGCAAACGACCAATTAATTCGGGAATCAGACCATACTGCAATAAATCTTGTGCCTCGACATGTTTTAGAACATTTTGATCACTCAGAATAGTTTTCTTTCTTTCTGCACCAAACCCAATGTTCTTTTTTCCCAACCTTGTGGTCACAATTTTATCCAACCCTACAAAGGCGCCGCCACAAATAAACAAAATATTTTTAGTGTCGATATTGATTAAATTTTGCTCGGGGTGTTTTCTGCCACCTTTTGGTGGAACCGAGGCTTGGGTGCCTTCCAGCAATTTAAGCAGTCCTTGCTGCACACCTTCACCGGAAACATCCCGTGTTATTGAAGGGTTGCCGTCTTTGCGGGTTATTTTATCAATTTCATCGATATAAACAATGCCGCGCTCTGCTTTTTCAACATCATAATCTGCTGCCTGCAGGAGCCGCACGAGGATATTTTCAACATCTTCACCAACGTAACCTGCTTCCGTTAAAGTCGTCGCATCGGCAATTGTAAAAGGCACTTGTAGAAATCTTGCTAATGTCTGTGCCAGCAATGTTTTCCCGGTTCCTGTAGGGCCAACTAAAATGATATTGCTTTTTTCAAGCTCAACATCATCAAACGCGTCGTAGGATTTAATTCTTTTATAATGATTATAAACGGCAACCGCCAGGTTCTTTTTAGCAAAGTCCTGATCGATTACATAATCATCCAAAGCGCTTTTAATATCAACAGGCAGAAATTCCTGGTGGTCAAAAGTTTTGCCGCGGCGAAGATAGTCTTCTTTGATAATTTCGCCAGCGCTTCTGACACATTCATTGCAGATATAAACATCCGGACCGGTTACAATACATTCAACCTGGTTGGAATTTTTACCGCAAAATGAGCAAATATACAATCGCTCTTTAGTTTCTTTTTCTGCCAAAAGAATATCCTACTTTTTATCTGCTTTTTTCTTGCCAATGTTTCTTCTATCCATCACATCGTCAATCAGGCCATATTTTTTTGCTTCTTCTGCGGACATAAAAAAATTGCGATCCGTATCTTTTGCAATTTTAGAAACCGACTGACCTGAGTGATAGGCTAGAATGTCATTGAGTTTTTCGCGAGTGTACAAAATTTCACGAGATTGAATTTCAATGTCGGAGGCCTGACCTTGAGCACCGCCCAAAGGCTGATGAATCATAACCCGGGCATGCGGCAAAGCAAAACGTTTCCCTTTTGTACCCGCAGTTAAAAGAATTGCCCCCATACTTGCAGCCTGTCCCATACAATAAGTGACCACATCCGGTTTAACGTGCTGAATGGTATCATAAATAGCCAGGCCGGCAGTTACGTATCCGCCCGGAGAATTTATGTACATGGAAATATCCTTGTCCGGATCATCTGCTTCCAAAAACAGCATTTGTGCAATAACCAGGCTTGCCACTGTATCGTCAATACCGGTTCCAATAAAAATGATACGCTCTTTTAACAGACGAGAAAAAATGTCATAAGCACGCTCACCACGTCCTGTTTGCTCTACAACCATTGGTACTAAACCCATAAACAACTCTTCCTTGGTTTAATAATTACTATCATTCATTAATTACTATTTCGACTATTTTTTGGATTTTTCAATGTCTTTTCGCGTAATCTTTTTTTCTTTAATCTTCGCGTTAGTCTCAAGGTATTCTAAAATTTTTTCTTCAAGTAAATCTTCATCAACCCTTTTAGCCGTATCTTTATTTTTGAGCGTTTTCTTTATTTCCTTAACATCAAAATTTCGCTCTTTTGCCATTTGCTCAATAAATCGTTCGCGATCGGCCTCGTCAATACTAATGTCTTCAATTTCAACCAATTTATCCTTAGATAATTCCCACTTTATCGTTCTGATCGCCATGGGCCGATATTCATTTCTGAATGTTTCTTCATCAAACGGCTGCTGTTGTTGTGCGCTTTGCTTCCGAGCGTTTTCGACCATTACCTCAAGGTAATTATTGATCATTGTTTCTGGCAAATCAAAATCATTCTTTTTGATCAACGCATCAATCAGTTTTTGTTTTAAGTTACGCTTGGAAATACTCTCAGATTGCGTCTCAAGTTTTTCGCGAATATCTTTCTTCAAATCCTCCAGCGTTTGAAAATCGCCGGCATCCTTAGCTAATTCATCGTCAACTTCAGGGACTATTTTCAATTTAACTTCTTTAACAATTACATCGAAATAATCTTTACCATTTTTCTCAGCTTGCGGCTCCACAGGGTTCAGTTCAACTCTACGGGTTTCACCAGCTTTAACACCGAGAAGCTGAGGGGTGAAGTCATTTGTCTCATCCTCATTCAAATGCACCCATCGGTCTTCATATTTTTTACCAATTAAAGGAACACCGCCGGCATCTACCTGCTGAAGATCTGCAAGGATATAATGGTCTTGTTTAGCTTCATCTTCAACCGGTTCCATCACAGCAGCTCTTTCGCGTATATCCTCAATTGCATTTTCTATATCTTTATCATCAACCTGATAAACTTCTTTTTCAGCGGAAAGGCCGGTGTATTTTTTCAGTTCGACATCCGGTACAACTTCAACTTTTGCTTTAAATTTTAACCCGGATTCCGGCTTATAATCAACATCATCCAATTGTGCCGGCGCTACCGGACGTAATTTTTCTTTTTGCTTAACTTCCTGAAATACGCTTTGAATCACATCGTCAAGAGCCTGTCCTTTTATAGCATCACCATACAATTTTTTAACAAGATGCATCGGTACCTTGCCTTTTCTAAAACCTTCAAGCTTCAGACTTTTCCGGTACTTTTCCAGCGCATTATTAAAATGCGGAGTGAGTTCATTTTCAGGAACATCAACTTCGACTAGTCTTTCAAAATTATTGCTTTTAGTTACTTTTGTTTCCAAGTGATACCTTACCTAAATTTATTAGATTCTCTATAAGTAAAAAAAGTGCGAGAGGAGGGACTCGAACCCACACAAGCATAAGCTCACTAGATCCTAAATCTAGCGCGTCTACCAATTTCGCCACTCTCGCA
>JAJDAE010000242.1 GCA_029262035.1 Candidatus Zhuqueibacterota bacterium | reverse complement strand
TGGAGCTGGAGTGCCGGTGAACTGCATGTTGATACACTGACCGGTAGCCAGGCGGTCATCTACTCCAAGGCGGAGTTTGAGGGCGGTACGCTGTACGCCACGATCGAATTCACTGCCGCGGCACAAAATGCCGGCGTCCTCCTCGGAATTGTCGGCAATTCCTCGTACCTTGTGAGATTGGATGACAGTGCGGATCTGATTTCGATTCATCAGATAGTCAATGGCAAGGTCGGCTCCGCCGTTGCGTCTGCGAGCGGCGCGATCGCTGTGAACACGCAGTACTTCATGCGCGTTGTACAGCGTCAGGACAGCCTCTATGCCGAGTTTGGTCCTGTGGGCCAGGCGGTCACCGCGAGTTGCGAGAGCCCTGGGGCAAACGCAGGGAGGGGAAGCATCGGGTTCCATTCCTTCACAACAAGCGTCAAATTCAGTGACCTGCGGTTCAGTCGCGCCGACGGCTTCGTTCCCAAGCTTCCGAAATGGAGCGGCACGGCTGAAACAGTTCTCGATACCGTCGCAAACACGCTCCAGGTCAAAGGCGAAACGCACGGCGGCGAGGCCAGATTCGATGGGTTCAAGGACAACGACTACATGGTCCAGTATGAGTCGAATCTCAACGGCGGCGCCACGGCCCACCTGCTCGTGCGATATCAGGATCCGAACAATTACTACCGCGTCGAGATGGATTCGACCAAAGTCAGGCTCGCCGGATTCGAGCACGGCAAGCGCACTCAGATCAACGAAGCCACACACGCGGAGACGGGTTCCGTCCCCATGAAAGTCAAGGTCTCCGGGACATCGATCAAGGTGTGGGTCAACGGCACGCTCAAGCTGAACGAAACAGACTCAACCCTTGCCGACGGCGGTGTCGCCTTCGCGGGCGACAAACCCAAATTCAAGAACGTCAGGATTGGCTACGACACCAACGCCGATGACGACATTGACGACCCGGGAGATAATCTCGTCCTCGATGAAAACTTTTCCGGCACGACTACCAGCCCTACATACGACAAGAACGGCAACCTGACCAACGACGGCCTGCTCAAGTACGAGTACGATGCATGGAACCGCCTCACAACGGTGAAATCCGCCGAGGAGGACCTCGTTATCGCCACATACACCTACGATGCCATGGGCCGCCGCATCAAGAAGGTAGTCACCAACAGCGGTGATCTTGATGGGACCACTTACTTCTACTACAATAACAGGTGGCAATTGCTGGAATCTCGCGACGGTTCGGAGAACCTCGACATGCAGGTCATTCCGGGTACACAATACGTCGACGAAATCGTCCGCTTCGAGAAGAAGGACCATGGGACGATGTACGCCTTCCAGGACGCCAACTGGAACGTCACCAGCACAACCAACCAGGCCGGTGACATCCTTGAGCGCATCTCAACGACCCCGTACGGCGAACCGACCTTCGATACCTACACCATCAACGGTGATTACGACGGCGATGGCGATCTCGACGCCACTGACGACTCGAATCTGACTACATGCAAGAATGGCACGCAGCCCGTCACGGGCGCCTGCCGCGTCTTCGACTACGACAACGACGGCGATGTCGACACGAGTGACGAATCACGGTTTGATGAACTCTACTCAGGATCGGGAACCGATCTTACGAAGCGGATCGGTGGCACTGATAGCGAAATCAGCTTCGCGTTCGCACACCAAGGGCTAATGCGTGACACCGAGTGGAATGGAACGCTAGCTAGGAATAGGCAAATCTCTCTCACAAGCACTCGCTTCTTGCAACGTGATTCGAAAATGTTTTACATTAGCGCTGGAAACACTTCCCCACAAGTCGATGCGCACTATCCGGATGGCCTGAGCTTGTATTCGTTGTGGCGGGCCAATCCACAACGTTTCGTCGACCCCTTAGGAACCACCTGTGTAAGTTCTACACGTTTGTCCATTGAGAGTAGTGTGTGCGTGAGTCCATATGACGCCCTAGAGGGATTAGACTGGGGACATCAAGTCTGGATGTCGGTATGTGGAGATTATTTATGCAAGTGCCCATGCAAAAAGCGATTTGGAAGGATCCGACTAATCGACAGCTGGTATGACCCGAATTTCTGTGAAGGTGGGTTTTGGTTATATACAATCCGGGCAGAGTGTTACCAAAAATGCGTGATTGTGCGTCCGGTGCCGTTTTCCCCAGACGGCGACGAAGTGGCTTGATGTTTGTCATATGCCCAGAGAGCGACCATTCAGAGACTTTTGCGCAGTGTGTGGATATAATGTCATGCACTCACGATCCGGTCACTGTCCAGAGTGTGGAAGTAGTCGGTCTGTGGATGGTTATCAGAATCGCTTTCGAGCTCTCGTGAAAGGAATGTTCTGTGTTATCAGATTAGGGCTTGGTTCAAATTCGACAAAGTATGCGTGGTGGTGGTGCGGTATGCAGTTCGGCGACGTCAAGCTAGCCTCGCTGGTCGGTGCGAAAAATCTTCTGTTCGCTGCGGTCACCGTGTGTTGCGCGATCGTGATTGGGAATTCGGCACGGACAAACGTCAGACAAGACCTACTTGTTTTTGATGCGAGACAAGAAAGCGACCGGCCTCTCTGTGTGTGGCGCGGGGAGGGAGCTTCATACGGGTTTGTTATGCGCCGGCCCTATGGTCCGCAGGGACATTCTTCCGATGTTTGTATGATTGACTCTGAAATGCGGCTTAGATATCAGTATGCCGAGCTAATTAGAGCCGCTTCGTGGGAAACACATGGAATCAGACTGATTCAGATACTACCTTTCGCGTCTTGGGTGTTGTTGATCTGGCTTGTTCCTGCATTGGCAATCTACTTTCGGATGATTCGCGTGTGTGACGTGCGGATTGGAGCATTACTTGCGGCTTTCGCGTTTACGACGTCAATCTTACCTGTAGCCGCACTCTCAATTTTCGGAGTCGTTTGTCTTGACTGGATACTCCGATCGAGACTAGCAATAGACGGCCTGCTCTACCCGCCCATTCTCAGAGAACTTCTCATGCTGATTCCAGCATGTGCAGGCACACTGATCTGGTCTGGTTTGATTCGGGCAGATGGTTCGTGTCGACTCGTTTCATCGACGTTTAGCCGAATCGTGCTTTGTTTTATACTTGCGGGCGTCGTACCGTCCTTAGCTTTCCTCTGGATTGCCGACTTGGTCGGTCTTGAGCCGCTCTGGGTTGGTGAGAGATTCGCGGTGTATGCTCAGGAGATATAACCGGGCGGTGCGCCACATGTTGTCCATAGCAAAAACGTTATCCGGCGCGTTTTCGGCCTTCGAGCTCGCACGATGGGTGACTGCATCGGACGAATTGTGCGACGACTCGCAAGTGTCCCTTGTCCATAGCAAAAACGTTATTCGGCGCCATTTGGGCCTTCGAGCTCCCACGAGGTGTGACTGCTTTGGGCATTTCAGGCGACGGCTGGCAGAGCGAAACCTTCTCTGTACGTTCGAATTTCGCGGAATCGACATGTTTGCGCGGGGACTGAGCAGTGGAGTTGCAAAACCAAAATGCGCTCGGCGCGAGGCTGTTCAAGCCGCGCGGCGAGAGCGATGATGGAGACCGCTGACTTGCGGGATGGCGATCACCTTGCCGCGCTCTGGTGGCTCAATCTCGCGTGGCACAGGTGAGTTTCGGTCCAGCGAAAGATGGGTTCGTGATTCGTGATACAAGTCAACAACACAAGACCCATGTTACCGGGCTTCGTGAAGTCTGTTATCCGTGGCATCCTTGGTTCGGCCAAGCGATGTCGATTCACAGTTCGCTCGTGTGAAGCAGCGCGCCAGGGTTCGGGTGCGGAGATCGACTCGCAGCGTCGCGACTATGTCTTCGTTGGCTTGAGCAATTTCCCCGCCACCGACGCCACGTTGGGTCGTGTGGGTGGAGCGGTTCTCGCCGGCAGCACCGACGTGGCTGCGAGTGAGCAGGCCTACATCGGCACGTTCACGTTCCGCGTTTCGCAGGATGCGATCGGCGCGTTCAACGTGCGTGCGTTGAGCGAGTACGTCGCGTTGTTCAGCGAATTCGAAGCCCCCGTGATCAACCCGATCGAGGACACCATCGTCCTCGTGACCGGAGCAACACGCGGAAGGTAGTCCGACGTTTTTTTCAGAGCAAGTAAAAGCAGCGGCGGTGGCGCAATCGATTGGTCGCCCACCGCCGCTTCGCGTTGCGACAAGCCCGTCGACCCACTATTTGGTTCCATTCCCACTTGTATTCCTGCGCTGAAGCCGCTAATCTCGTGTTCAAGGCCGGGTGGTTCTCTGGATGGGACACGACAGATTCCGGGATTTGACCTCGGAAGATATCCACCTCAATCGCCCAACAATTTGTTCGCAGGTAGAAGCTCAAACCCATTCGAGCAGGAGAACGGTATATGAAAATCCGGAAACAATTAGGCGTCGCATCTCTCGTTATCTGCACCGCCACCTACGCCGGTATTCCCAAAGCGATCAATCACCAGGGCCTCATCGAGGTCGATGGTGAGCGCTATTCGGGGACCGGGCTGTTCAAGTTCGCGATTGTTGATCCTGATGCTCCGCTCAATGTGTGGAGTAACGATGGCAGCATCACCAACGCGTTCGGTGGGATACCGGGTACCGCCGTCAGTCTCGCCGTCAGCAATGGTGTGTACTCCGTCTTGCTGGGCGACACGACGGTCACAAACATGACATCGGAGATTCCACCCTCGATTTTCGCAGATGACAATCTTGTCCTTCGCATCTGGTTCGACGACGACGGTCCGAACCCTGAACAGAGGCTCGAACCTGATGTCAAGCTTTCATCAGTACCGGCAGCATTCCGGTTACCAGGTGTCTTCGTAAATGATGCAGGCTCGGTCGGAATCGGCACGCAAGATCCCCTGTCACTTGTTGACGTGACAAATGGTGACATCGTCGTCAACAATGGTCGAATGCGTCTCACACGTCGGGTAGGTGATCCCACTCCGCCGGGATACCTGCTCACCGACGACAACACTGGAAGGGGTTGGTTTTTGGGGCAGCTGGATGGCGGTTTCAATCTGTTCATGCAAACGGTTGGTGGCTTGAATATCGGGGATGTCAACTACGTCACCGGCAACGTCCTGATGCACAACGACCTCACTGTTGGCGGCACAATTATCAACCCGTCAGACATTCGATTCAAAGACAACATCAAGCCGATCTCGGAATCACTGTCCAGGATTCTTGCTTTGCGCGGCGTCTCGTACAACTGGAAGCAAGGCGAGTTTCCGAAGTGGCGCTTCGACAAACAGCGACATGTTGGGCTGATCGCTCAGGACGTACAGACCGTCATCCCAGAGGCCGTAGCAGTCATGGACGACGGGTACCTCGGCGTTGACTACGGTCGCGTCACCCCCGTACTTGTCGAAGCCGTTAAAGAGATGCACGAGCGTATGCTGAACAAAGACTGCCTCATCGAGCAGCAGGAATCCGAAATCGGCAAGCTCAAGAAGCGTCTCGCACGCCTGGAATCATTGATTCTCAACTCTGAGGATCGGAGGTAGTCTGATGCGATCGAAAATCCAAGCATTCGCACTGGTTGCAATTCTCGTTGGTTGTGACGGCGCAACGTTAGGCGACGAGAGAGAACCGACTGCACTCGTTGAGCAGACCATCGAGGAATTCGTGGCATCTCTTCCGCAGGACATGGAAAAATGGACCTCAACGCAGCGCGACCGTCTGCAAAAGCATGCGGCCGCGAGTCTTCGGCTTTCCAGGTGCGAAGTACACCAGGTCCCGCGGCTCGTACGAGAAGACACCGTGAAGGTGCATCTGAATTCCCCCATGATGACCGGTCAACTCGAGATGTATCGGCATTCGATGCGCTCAGCGAACTTCAAACTCCTCGTCGATGATGGGATTCTACACACGGTTAGTCCGCCGCCTGTGCGCACCTATCGTGGGTGGATGGTTCAGGACCCTGCGGCAGACGTGGCCGCCTCGATAAACGATGATGGGCAGCTTCATGCCATGATGCTCAAGGAGGGCGAGGAGACGTGGTATATCCAACCCGTTGCCCAAACCATCCCCGGCGCTCGGAAGGATTGGCATGTTGTCTATCGCGGAAGCGACGTGAAG
>JAJDAE010000241.1 GCA_029262035.1 Candidatus Zhuqueibacterota bacterium | reverse complement strand
TTTCGACTGGTTTTATATATTTTTGTACCGGTACAGCTCACCCTAATTTTCTGGGGTGCAAATCTTTTTTCTCTGGGAAACATTAGCTGGATTGAAAAAATCGGAATCGTACTTTCAGTTGGCATAAGTACCGGTGGATTGGGCATTACCATCGCGCATGAATTGGCGCACAAAAAACGATGGCTCGATCGTACCCTTGGCAAAATTCTTTTAACGAGCGTTAGCTACATGCATTTTTACATCGAGCACAATCTCGGTCACCACACAAATGTTTCCACGCCAAACGATCCGGCGACTGCACGGTTCGGAGAATCTTTTTACAAATTTTATTGGCGAACGGTTTCCGGCAGCTTTATCAGCGCCTGGAAAATTGAAGCCGGACGACTTAAGTACATGGGACTTCCTGCCCTCCACATTAAAAATCAGATGATTTGGTTTACTGCGTTGCCGGTTTTGTTTGCCGCGATTCTCGGCTGGCTTTGGGGCACGCCGGCGGTTGTTTTTTTCTTCTCACAAAGTATTATTGCTTTTTCACTTTTGGAGGCGGTAAACTATCTTGAGCATTACGGCCTCGAAAGAGAAAAGCTTGCGAGTGGAAAATATGAAAAAGTCACCGCAGCACATTCGTGGAATGCAAACCAACGGCTGACAAATTACTTCTTGTTTAAACTGCAGCGGCACGCAGATCATCACATTCATCCTGTCCGCGAATATCAAACGCTGCGCAGTTTTGATGATAGCCCACAATTACCCACTGGATATGCCGGAATGCTTGTGCTTGTATTTTTTCCACCGCTCTGGCATAAAATTATGGATAAACGCGTACTCACTTTTCGTAACGCCACACCTTGAAAAATCAAACCTCAAGCGACAAATTTCAAATAAATCCTAAATGACAAACTCAAATATACAAAACCCCAACCCACCCTATAGAAAAACCTCAAAGGCAAACGGTTTGAAGTTTGGCTCTTGTATTTTGAGATTTATTTGTCATTTGCTTTTTGCTATTTATTATTTGCGGCCGCGCCGCTCTTTGCAATATTTATATCTCCTACTCCTCAACCTGGTTCTGTTCACATCTGCTTTTGCGGAAACTTCCGGTTTAAAACGAAAGTTGTTTGAAGATATCCGTGATGGCGAACTGAATCAGTTCTCATTTATTGAGGCCGCATTTATTTTGTCGGATGTCGATAATCCGGACAGCCTAAAATTTTACACCGACTGGTTTTACGATTTGACGGAAACGATTAAGGGCTTTCATTTTGATGATTTCGATCGGGTAACTTCCGCCGAAAAACTTTTCAACTACCTGCGCAACACGCAATACGGAAAATATGAATTAGAGGCGACTACACTACTGGACATCATAAACCGTGGTAAATATAATTGTGTTTCGGGCACTATTTTATACAATCTCGTTTGTGAGGAACTCAGTTGGCGCAGTGAAGCATTCGAAACGCCAACCCATGTTTATACCATTTTCAGCGACATCAATAAAAAAGTTATTGTAGAAAATACGCACCCAATGGGTTTTAATATTATGCAGAACCTGCATATTTACACACAATATCTCGCCAGTTTCTACCCGCAAAACGATGTCTATAAAATCGGTCTGGATCGACTTTACGCCCACGAAAACCAGAACGGTCGGGTCATCACTAATACAGAACTCCTGGGGCTTCTGGCATACAATCAGGCTTACTTTTCCATGCAGCGGAAAGAATATGAGCGTGCGTATGAGCTTGTTCTGGTTGCACAGGATTTCAACCGCGATTCGCGTTCAAACGTCCGGTTTGAGCGAAACCTGTACTACAAATGGGGGAAACAAAACTTCGATGCTCGACGGTATTACGATGCATTTGAGGTATTTGCCGATGCCACTTACCGCTATCCGGATGATAAACATTTCCTGAAAAATTGTAAGGTGGCTTTTTTCAACACATTGTCAAATAATTGGTCAGCAAAAAATTGGTCGCGAACTAAGAAGGTCACTGAAGAAATATACGCACTTGAAATTCTGGATGATAACGAATTACGGAAAGTAAAGTCGCTGCTGAGAAGCTGGAAAAAATACTTAACAAACAAAGGGCGAAAAAGAGCTCTTAAAGAGTTGGAGAGAATACTGTAGAAAGGTAATTATTCAGCTTCCATTCAAAAAAAACAATCAAGCTTATAGGCAGAGCTTGCTCTGCTTGCCTTGTATGTTTTTTCAGAGCAAGCTCTGACTACAAGCCTTAAATTCTATACTATTGAATAGTTACAAAAAAAGCAAATTATGGATCCGATTTATTCAAAAACATTTCCAGTTCGCTGGGCAGATGCGGACCCAAACTGGCACATGACACACAGCGCTTATTTTGAATATGCAGCCCACGTGCGCATGAGCTTTCTAACCGACAATGGCTACCCGCCTTCTAAGTTTATAGAACTGGGTTTTGGCGCAATTTTATTACGTGAAGCAATTAAATATAGACGGGAAATTCTAATACAGGAAGAAATAACCGTGACCCTAAAATTGGCGGCGGTTAAAAGAAGCGGTAAGCGTTGGAGCATGCAGCACCAATTTCTGAAAGAGGGCAAACTGGCTGCGGAACTGACTGTTGATGGCACCTGGCTGGATTTTAAGACGCGGCGAACGATTACCCCACCTCTCGCACTATATAGCTTGATGGACTTGATGAGTAAAACGGATGATTTTGAAATTGAAAAATAGGGCATCAAGTTTTGAAATGATGAACAAAATTTTCAAGAACAGTCTTCAAATCTTGAATGTATCATCAATCAGAAAATCATCACATCCTGTTATCCCGTCAGAATAATTGTACATAGATAGGCTACAAAAAAAAGGTGAATTAAATGTCAAATAAAATAGAAAAAGCAACGCTCGGCGGCGGATGTTTTTGGTGTATCGAGGCTGTTTACCAGAATCTAAAAGGCGTGCAAAAAGTGGAATCGGGTTACGCCGCAGGGAAAACCGACAACCCGACTTACGAGCAGGTTTGCAGCGGAATGACCGGCCATGCAGAGGTTGTGCAAATCACCTTTGAGCACGATGTAATTTCGTATGAGGAAATTCTTTATATTTTTTGGCGCTTGCATGACCCTACCCAACTGGATCGGCAAGGAGCCGACCGCGGCACGCAATATCGCTCAATTATTTTAACCCATTCCTCGGAACAAAAAGAGATTGCCGAAAAATCTAGGCACGAAGCTGATACAGCCGGGCTTTACCCTCACCCGATTGTTACTGAAATTGAGCCCCTGACTGTGTTTTACCAAGCGGAAATTCACCACCAAAGTTATTACAGCAACAATTCAAATCAGCCGTACTGCCGGGTGATTATCGATCCAAAAATTCAAAAATTGAAAAGAGATTTTGGGGATAAATTGGTTTGATGACTACTGAATTTTAACAAAAACTCAAGTAAAGAACAACCTTGCCTTAAGAAGGTTGACTTTCTATTCAGTTTCTGGTTACTTAATTATAAGTTGCTTTGCTTTAAAGCTACTCTATCTATAGAATAGAGGTTTGCAAATGACTGATTTGTTCCAGATTTTACTTGATGCTCTACCTGAAGCACTGGACGCTTTAACAGCAATGGCCATAATTGGAATAGATGGAGTGTTTAGAAAATTTAACCGCAATAAAAAGTGTCATAAAAATAGTAACATTATTCGCCCTAATCCAATAAAACCAAAAACCCTTGCTTACCAATAAGCAATTAACCAGTTTTATAAAAACTATACAGGCGACCCGAAATCATCTACTAAAATATCATATCCCCCAAAGATGGCTGCCACCGCAGGCAGCTACAAAAGTTTTCAGTTGCATGTAGATACATTATTTAGTACTTTATTTAATACAGCAAAGAGTATCAAGTCGGAGTTTAAACCATGAAAAGAATCGTATTTAATCAAGATATACGCCCTCTATCTGAATTTCGAGCCAATGCGGCGACTTTAATAGAACAAGTACGCTCAACCAAAAGACCAATGGTTATTACCCAGCATGGCAAAAGTTCTGCGGTCATTTTAGATGTTGAGGAGTACGAGTTGCTGCTTGAAAAAATAGAACTCTTGCAGGAAATCCAAATTGCAGAATCTCAGTTTCAGCAAGGCTTAGGTATTGAGCATGAGGAGGCCAAAAAGCAATCCTTATCACGCCTTCGAGAAAAAAAGTGAAACTAATTTGGTCGCCATTTGCCCACCAGAGAATTAACGAAATTGCTGATTACATCGCTACCGACAATCTGGAGGCTGCTGATAAATGGGTTAATTCCATTTATGATAACGTAAGAAGGTTAATGGATTTTCCTGAAAGTGGCCGAGTGGTTCCAGAAGTTGGGAAGGATGAAATCAGAGAAATTTTTTTTGGTGATTATCGAATAATATACGGAATCGAAAAAAAGCAAATTAAAATTTTTACAGTTCGCCACGGAAAACAAATACTGCCGACTGAAGACCTCGGTATTGAATAATTAAAGTCTTGAAAACTCAAGTAAAGTTAATAGCCAAGATAGGCTAAAAACAGTCCTGCAATTCTCCTGCAAGAGAGTAAGCGGATAATCCCATGCAATTTTTTTAAGGGAAGTTTATGAAGTTCACTTTGAACGGCTCGAATAAAACATATACCGGCGACCCGGAACTGCCTCTACTAACTTATCTCCGGGAGCACGAAAATATCATTTCCCCCAAAGATGGTTGCGCACCTCAAGCAGCTTGCGGCTGTTGTGTGGTGGAACTCAATCAACGCGCTGTGCTTAGTTGTGCGATCCCAATGAAAAAAGTCGAAGACGGGGATGTCTGCACCATCGAGGGTTACGGCCGGGAAACTCAGGATTTATTTGCTAATGCCTTTCTGGAAAAAGGCGGCGTGCAGTGTGGTTTTTGTATTCCGGGGATTGTAGTACAAAGTAAGGTTTTACTGGATAACAATCCCAGTCCCACCAGAGATGAAGTTCAAAAAGCACTCCATCCACATCTCTGCCGCTGCACCGGTTATAAAAAAATTGAAGATGCAATTTTGTACGCAGCCGAACTGAAGCGCAATGATAGTTCCCAGCCAATTAAAACATATTCCGGGAAAGTTGGCGAACGTCTGCCCAAATATGATTCCCACGATGTCGTGCTCGGCCAACGCCCCTTTGTCTGCGACATGAAATTTGAGGGCATGGTTTACGGTGCACTTAAATACAGCGACTACCCTCGGGCTAAAGTTATATCGATGGATATTGCCGACGCCGAAAAACTCACCGGCGTGATAAAAATATTCACGGCAGATGATATTCCCGGAGACAGGCAGATTGGGTTAATTGTTCAGGATTGGCCGACAATGGTTAAAATCGGGGAAGAAACCCGTTACATCGGTGATGTGCTTGCCGGTGTGGTTGCGGAAACCGAGGCCATCGTGCGTGAGGCAGTTTCACTCATAAAAGTGAAATATGAAGTTCTGGCGCCGGTTACAGACCCGCATGAGGCTTTAAAAAACAGCAGTGCCAAAATTCATGCAAAAGGTAATTTGCTTTCGACCACCTTGATTAAGCGCGGTGATGCCGATTCTGCTTTAAAAAATGCTGAATATGTGGCCAAGGGCGTTTTTGAGACACAAACCATCGAACACGGTTTTATGGAACCGGAAAGCAGTATTGCCAGGCCATGGGAAGACGGTATCGAAGTTTTTTCTCAGGGTCAGGGTATTTATGAAGATCAGATTCAAATTGCAAAAATCCTAGGTTTGCCGCTCGAAAAAGTAAAAGTTGTACTGGTGCCGAATGGCGGCGCTTTTGGCGGCAAAGAAGATTTATCGATTCAGGGACACGCTGCTTTGTTTGCCTTTCTATTAAAGCGCCCGGTAAAAATCACGCTTACCCGGGATGAGTCGATTTGTATGCATCCCAAACGACATCCTTTGCAGATGGATTACGCAATGGGGTGTGACAAAGCCGGCAAGCTGACTGCGGTTAAAGCAAATATCATCGGCGATACCGGCGCTTATGCTTCCGTCGGTATGAAAGTTCTGGAACGCGCCGCCGGGCATTCAACCGGTGCATACTACGTACCCATTGTCGATGTCGAAAGCCGGGCAGTTTACACCAACAATATCCCCAACGGCGCTATGCGCGGTTTTGGCGTAAACCAGGTTACGTTTGCAATTGAAAATCTGATCGATGAACTTTGTGAAAAAGGTGGTTTTGACCGCTGGCAGTTTCGTTACGACAATGCCATCGATCATGGAAAAACTACAGCGACAGGTCAAACAATCACGAACGCTGCCGGGGTTAAAGATTCCTTGCTGGCAGTCAAAGAAGTCTTTAAATCAGCAAAATATGCCGGTCTTGCTTGTGGTATAAAAAATACCGGTATTGGCAACGGTATGCCGGATATTGGGCGAGCTAAAATTGTTATTAATTCACCGGAGGAAATTACCATCCAACATGGCTGGACTGAAATGGGGCAAGGTGTGCATACTATGGCGGTGCAAATGTTGTGTGAAGAAACAGGTCTCTCCCCTGACCTAATAAAAGTTCGTGTTGAAACCACCGATGGCGCTGCCTGCGGCATGACAACCGCCTCCCGCGGAACATCCCTTGTCGGAAATGCAATTCGCGAAGCCTGTGTTAAGTTAAAAACTGATTTGAAAATTCACAGCTTGAGCGAACTCACCGGTCGCGAATATGCCGGTGAATGGACGTGCGACTGGACGACAAAACCGGGAAAAGCAACTGACGAAATCTTAACCCACTATTCTTACGCTTATGCGTCACAGGTTGTCATCTTGAATGATGCGGGTGAAGTTGAAAAAGTTATCGCTGCCCACGATGCGGGTAAAATCATCAACCCAACACTTTTCGAAGGCCAGATTGAAGGTTCCATCCACATGGGGCTTGGCTACGCTTTAACGGAGGATTTTGTTCAGGTCGATGGTCGCCCCAAGAGTACGCGACTGCGCAAGTGCGGCATTCTACGCGCAAAGGAAACCCCGGATATGGAGGTCATCGGCGTGGAAGTAGCCGACCCTCACGGCCCATTCGGCGCCAAAGGTGTTGGTGAAATAGGTCTGGTGCCAACTGCAGGAGCAGTTGCGAATGCGTTGTATCAGTTCGATGGGATAAAGCGATATAAGTTACCGATGAAAGTGGAGAAAAGATAGAACATTATGATGTGCCATGCACTTTAAAAGTGCCTGGCACATTGCAAATTAAAAACAAAAGTTGTAATTTAAACTAATATGTTTAATAAATTAAAATCTATAGAATTTTGCCTTTTGTTTCTACTGTTCACCATTTTCATATTATCTTCATGTGCCAAAAACATTTCTGGCTACTCAAAGTTATTATCACAATTTCGGCATACTCAGGGGGCAAAGTGCTCAATAACAGGTCGAGTAATGGATGCAGAAACAAAAACACTCATTCCAGATGCGAATGTCATTCTAAAAGATACCAAGTTAGGCGCTGCTTCCAATCGTTATGGGTTTTATGTAATTAAGGGTCTTACGCCTGGAAATTACAGCTTAGAAGTTCAATTCATAGGCTATAAAAAACAAATTTTCAAAAATCTTGTTATTGCAACAGATCAAACAACAGTTATTGATTTTTTTCTTTTGCAAGAAGAATGGGCAAAAGACATTGGCTGCCCTATTATCAAAATAAATTAGGACAATATGCAAACCTCAAATATTCTCAGTTTAAAATGTGCTACTTGCGGAAATGAATACCAACCCAATCAAATCGACTACACCTGTCCAACATGCGGCCCTCTCTTCGGCACGCTTGATGTTATCTACGATTACGAAAAAATCAAACCAACGTTAACCCGCAGCATCCTGTCCGAAAATAAGCGACAAGATCATTGGCGCTATTTACCCATTCTACCTATTTTAAACCCGGACTTTATCCAACCGCTTTCTGTTGGCTGGACGCCTCTTTATAATTCTAAAAAATTAGCTTCAGAATGGGGGATAAAATCTTTGATCATAAAAGACGATGGCCGCAACCCTACAGCTTCGTTTAAGGATCGTGCCAGCGCTGTAGCTGTCGTAAAAGCTCTTGAAAAAAGTGTAACAACTGTAACCGCAGCTTCCACCGGAAACGCGGCTTCTTCCTGGTCTGCATTTACAGCATTGGCAGGTTTGGAAGCTATTATTTTCGTGCCGCAGAATGCGCCAAAAGCTAAACTCGCACAACTGCTGTTATATGGCGCGAAGGTTTTTCAGGTACAGGGCACATACGATGACGCTTTCGATTTGTGTTGCCAGGCTGCAGAAAAATGGGGCTGGTATAACCGCAGCACGGCCATCAATCCTTACCTCGGCGAGGGCAAGAAAACCGGGGCACTGGAAATCTGTGAACAACTGAACTGGAAAATTCCGGACTATATTTTTGTCTCTGTTGGCGACGGCTGTATTTTGCAAGGAACCTGGAAAGGATTTAAAGATTTTTATGCACTTGGCTTGATCGATAAATTACCTAAAATTGTCGGTGTTCAGGCAGAAGGTGCTGCACCACTTTTTCATGCCTGGCAAAAAGGTGCTATGCAATGTGAACCTCTTGAAGCAAAAACTGTGGCGGATAGTATTTCGGTTGGTATACCCCGCGACCAGGTGAAAGCATTGCGTGCTGTTCGGGAATCCGATGGCAAGTTTGTACCAGTCTCGGACGCGGAAATTTTGGAAGCAATGTCCATACTGGCAAGAAGGGTTGGTGTTTTCGCGGAACCCGCAGGAGCCACGGCATTGGCGGGAGCGAGGAAACTGTGTGAAACAGGCGGCCTGAGGCAAGACGATGAAGCTGCAGTTTTCATAACCGGTAATGGATTAAAAGATGTTGAGGGCGCGATGAAAGCAGTGAACCAACAGCCAATTCTTGTAGAAAATGATATAAACAGTGTGGCGCAACAAATAAAAACCAAAGGCTAACGAATATGATTGATCTCAAAATTGACACCAAAATACTGGAAAGCAACATCAGGCTTGCACGTGAGCGTAAGGTTATTCTGCCGACTTTCGAACAGATGACTAACCCGGAGAAAATCCCATCTGACATAAAAACAAAGTTGAAGGATGTTGGCCTTTGGGAGGTAAATCCACTCAATTTATTTCGTACCTCCTGGAAGAATGCACCCTCAGAAAAAGGCGGACAATATGCTGATGTTAATTTCCTGGAAATCCCCTCGGAATTAACCGGTGTGAAGGCTCGAGTTATTGGACTGGTGGGAAAATGGTTTCCTACCGGCGCTCACAAGGTTGGTGCAAGTTTTGGCTGCCTGGCGCCAAGGTTAGTCACCGGTCAGTTTGATCCTTCTGAGGACAAAGCGGTATGGCCGTCAACCGGCAATTACTGCCGTGGCGGTGCGTACAACTCGGCACTCTTGGGCTGCGACTCAATTGCGATTCTGCCAGAAGATATGAGCAAGGAACGATTCGAATGGTTAAGTTCAATCGCAGGAGAAGTTATTGCCACCCCCGGCTGTGAATCCAATGTCAAAGAAATTTATGACAAATGCTGGGAGCTGCGCAAGACGCGGGATGACATTATGATTTTTAATCAATTCGAAGAGTTTGGTAACTACCTTTGGCATTTCCATGTAACGGGACGCGCTATCGAGGAAGTTTTTAGAAATACCTCCAAAGAGGGTGATCGGTTTGCGGGTGTGGTTAGTTCAACCGGCTCTGCTGGAACCATCGCCTGTGGTGATTATCTGAAACAGAAATACCCTGGCAGTAAAATCATTGCCAGCGAGGCCTTGCAATGTCCAACCTTGCTTCAAAACGGTTTTGGTGGGCATCGAATCGAAGGCATTGGCGATAAGCATGTTCCCTGGATCCACAATGTGCGCAATACTGATTTTGTTGTTGCTATAAATGATGAGTTCTGTATGAATTTAATTCGCTTGTTTAACGAACCCGCTGGCCAGGAGTATCTTGCAGGAGTTGGCGTTGCAGATGAAATGATAAAATGGCTGCCCTTGCTTGGGATATCCGGGGTTAGTAATTTACTTTCAGCCATCAAGTTTGCAAAATATAATGAACTCAGCGAACAGGATACAGTTTTTACCATCTTCACAGATTCCATGGACTTGTATGCCAGCAGGCTTTCTGAGCTAAATGAAGAATATGGGCAATATACACGAGAGAACGCCATCAGGGATTATCACAGCCATCTGCAAGGCACGACCACAGATAATATGCTTGAACTCACATATCCGGAACGTAAACGAATTCACAACTTAAAATATTTTACATGGATTGAGCAGCAAGGAAAAGATGTTGAGGAACTTAATGCACAGTGGTACGATTATCCGGATTACTGGACATCTATCCAAAAGCAGGTTGGCAAAATTGATGAGCTTATAGAAAAATTTAATGAGAAAGTAGGAATGTGATTTTTACCAATGTGCCAGGCACTTTAAAAGTGCCTGGCAAATATTTTCGCAATTACATGTAAATAAATAATTTGATAGGAGTATTTTGAATGCGCGACATATTGAAAATGGCAAAAGACGAAGAAGCTAATCTGGTAGAGTTTTTAAAGGACTGCGTAAAACTTCCACATGGCAGCCAAAATGAAGGCGAAGTAATCGCTCGAATGAAGTCCGAAATGGAAAAAATCGGTTACGATGAAGTGAGGGTTGATCCTTTAGGCAACCTCTTTGGCCGTATTGGAAATGGTGAAAGGGTTGTAGCAATTGACGGTCATTGTGATGTGGTTGACATCGGAAATCTTGATAACTGGGACGTTGACCCCATTGCCGGTGAAATTAAAAATGGCCTTCTTTATGGGCGGGGAACAACCGATCAAAAAGGTGGCCTGACCTCGGCAATCTATGCCGGCAAGCTCCTCAAACAAATTGGCATTCCTGAAGACGTAACACTTTGGGTTGTTGCTTCCATAATGGAAGAGGATTGCGATGGAATGTGTTGGAAATACATTATTGAAGAGGACAAATTCAAACCTGACGTTGTTCTAATTACTGAGCCAACCAATTTGAATATTTACCGTGGTCATCGCGGCCGCCTGGAAATGAAAGTAAAAGTAGATGGCATTTCAAGTCATGGTTCGGCACCGGAACGCGGAGTTAATGCAATTTACAAAATGGCTCCGATAATTCGTGAAATTGAAGCGCTTCATACGCGCTTAAAAGATGATGCATTCCTGGGCAAAGGCAGCATCACAGTGACAGATGTAACCTCAACCTCGCCCTCACTCTGCGCTGTGGCTGATTCATGCACCATCCACCTTGACCGCCGCTTAACTGCCGGCGAAACCATTGAATCGGCTTTGGAAGAAATTCGAAATTTACCGTCATTTAAAACTGGTGCAGGTAAAGCCTGGGTGCCGGATTATAGTGTACCCAGCTATACCGGTCTTAATTACAGCATGCAATCTTATTTTCCAACATGGGTTTTGGAAGAGAGCCACGACTTTTTGCAAACCGCGAAAAAAAGTTATGAAAATCTTTTCAACAAATCTCCAAAAGTTGACAAGTGGACTTTTTCAACTAATGGCGTAGGGATTATGGGCATGTTCGGCATACCAACATTCGGATTTGGACCGGGTGATGAGGTGCAGGCGCATGCTCCCAATGAACATATTCCCATAGATCATTTACATAAAGCTGTAGCATTTTATACTGAATTTATTTTGAATTTTTAAATTAAATGAAGTCACGAAGTCAAAAAAGGCTTGGGAAACGAGACCTACATTTCTTAAATGATGACGGCTTGGTCGCCTGTAATCCACGTGACCGTGAAGCTGCTCATCGCGCCGAAATGGAAGGGATTGCAACAAAAAACCCGAAAGCTGTAACTTGTAAGAAGTGCTGGAACGTTATCATAAAAACAGGGAAATTAAGACCACATAAAAATAAGGGACACACTTTATGAATCAAACACTTAAAGGCAAAGATTATATTTCGACTCAAGATTGGAGCAACGAAGAAATTGAACTTGCTCTTGATACGGCCTCTGATCTAAAAATTAAATTCAAGAATGGCGACTCACATCGTTATCTGGCAGATAAAACAATCTTCCTCTTTTTCTTTGATAAATCCACGCGTACACGTAACTCTTTCGAAGCAGGTATCACGCAATTAGGAGGACATGCTCATTTCATTGATGCATCCACCTCGCAAATCGCCCATGGGGAAAGTCCAAAAGATATGGGTATTATTTTATCCTCTTATGGACACGGCCTTGCGGTTAGGCATGATCTGGTGCCGGGCGAGGGCAACACCTACATGCGTGAAATTGCAAAACATGCTAACAAACCTGTCATTAATATGCAATGTGATGTGGATCACCCATGTCAGACTCTTGCAGATTTAATGACCATACGTGAAACTTTTGGTAATGATTTGCGCGGCAAGAAAATAGCGATTTCCTGGGCATACGCTCCCTCCTACGCCAAACCAATGTCGGTACCGCAGGGGCTAATCATGTTGATGACCCGGTTCGGGATGGATGTCACACTAGCTCATCCACCAGAGTACACACTAATGGAAGATACCCTTAATATCGCAAAAAAGAATGCCGAGCAATCCAGCACAAAGTTTGAAATAGTTAATTCCATGGACGCCGCGTTTGAAGATGCCGACATCGTCTACCCAAAAAGCTGGGGCATTGAATCTCTTTTCCATGTACCTGAACAGGCGCTTGAAATTTCAAAAAAATACCAGCATTGGATTTGTGATGACAAGCTAATGGGGCTGACAAAAAAGGATAGCATTTACATGCACTGCTTACCAGCCGATCGGGGTTATGAAGTAACGGATGACGTAATTGATGGGCCACATTCGGTGATCTACCAGGAAGCTGAGAACAGGCTGCACACCGCAAAAGCGTTGATGGCATTAACTATGTGAGGTATCTTTTTAATAGTGAGGATTTATACCGCCACGCTAGTTAGCTTGGCGGTAGTCTCAAAATGGTAGAAACTATTTTTTCAAGGGAACCAAATTCCTGTTATTCCCAGGGTATCAAGCCAATTTGGTAGACTGTAGGCCACAACTTTCCTGTAACATAGAGTTTGCTATTCTTTTCATCATAGGCGATTCCATTAAGCACATCTACCCTGCGGCCATCTCTATCTTCCGGCTGTAATAAGCGTGTAAGGTCAAGCCAGTTCGTAACCAATCCATTTTCAGGATTGATTACAGCAATGCTGTCGGTTTGCCAGACATTCGCAAAAACTCTATCCTGGATATACTCCAATTCATTGAGACGCCTTATCGCTCGATTATTGTAGCGCACACTTATTTCGTGTGTTCGTTCAAATGTCTCTGGGTCAAGAAAATAAAGATTGGAAGAACCATCGCTCATAATCAGTTCAGCGCCATCATGAGTAATTCCCCAACCCTGTGTCGGGTATGTAAATTGCCCCAATTTCTCAAAAGTATCTTTATTATAGACAAAGCCAATATTTGAGGTCCAGGTAAGCTGAATTATTTTATCCTGATAAAGTACAATTCCTTCTCCAAACAAACTTTTACTTATCTCTTTGATTTGGAGTACTTCACCAGATTCGAGATCAACTTTTCTTAAGGAGGAAGCACCACGCAGTCCGGTTCCTTCAAAGAAAACCCCCTCGTCAACAACCAACCCCTGTGTGAATGCACCGGGATCATGGGGATATTTATTCAGAATTTTAAATGTATATGAAGGGACATCGTCGGAAATGATAATACCGGAATTCTGATCTGGTTCGAATGGAAACTTTGAACAAGCAAACAGACCTAACAAGCATGATAAGCAAAAAATAAAATACGTTTTCAATTTTTGGACGCCCATAAAGAAAGATTATTTAAGTATTATCATTTTTTTCACCATATCGTTACTTTGAACCCCTTGACTGGATAGTTTATAATAATAAACGCCACTCCTAAGATGCCCGGCATTTAACTGAATTTTATGCGTACCAGCAGAATTATATCCGGCAGACAACTTTTCAATGTAGCGCCCAATGGCATCAAATAAATCAATTTCAATATAACCGGATACAGAAACTGTGTACGTAATCGTTGTTGTCGGGTTAAACGGATTGGGGTAATTTTGATTTAGAAGAATAGATTTTGGCATATTTTTACTTGATTGCACCGAGGTGACACCTAAACGCTCATAGCGATAAAGGCGTGCAGGCTCTTGACGGCCGAAAACATCCTGTTCCTCACTAACTGTGTAGTAATTCAGGCCATCAGAATCCCAACAGACTGCTTCACCCTGAATTTCTGGTTCATACGGCACAATTCTCGCTGTATCTTGCAAGGCGTCCCAAATTGTATGTCCAGCCCTTCGGTACCAATAATAAATATTCTCATTGGTGTGAAGCGGGTGATAATTTTTAACTAAAATTTCACTGCCATCCATTGAGATATCGCCCGCAACCGGAAACAAAATATTTAGAGTACCCAATTTCTCAGCAACATTTTCTTCATCCAAAGATTGTGGATAAAGAATACGGTAAACCACTGGATTGCTTTCACGCTTGGAGATAATATAGATATCTTTGGTTGTCGGATCAACTAATAGCGTTTCAGCATCACGGTTGCCGTCCGGATACTTTATTCTGATAGTTTCAACACCGGATAACATGAAAGATGCCGGCGCTGTAAGCGTATCAACTTGCGGCTCCTGAATTCTATAAACATATTTGGTATTGAATTTAGCATCGTTGTCACCAATCTCACCGATATAAATATAAGATTGACCTGATATCGACCCCGGCGCAACAGCAATGTCCTCCCAGTCCCGATTTGCTATACCTTGAATAATATATTCACCCAAATGTTTTCCGTTTGTGGACATCGCATAAACTATTGGCGACCCACCAGAGTCATTATGCACCCATAAAACACCCGGATTTTTTTGACCTGCTGCAATACCAGATGCTTCAGAGATATCATCCGATTCAACAAAGCCGGAATTGATCTGTTTACTAAAACGGGGTTCTTGTGCATGTAAATAAGCCCCAAAAAGCAGAACTGAAAATGTGAAATGTCTTACCATATACCTTCTTAATTAAAATTCCAGGTTCTTTCTAAGCCGAGCTACCTGGTGACTCACTTGGAATCTCTCGATACTTTTGGTGTACTCAATAAGTGTATTTCTTGTTTTTTCAAGTCCTACACTTTCAATTCCAATATTTACCTGCTCCTCAGGATCATTTAACAAATTAAACCCTCGTTCTATGCCTCCGGTTTCCAATATAATTTTATGGGTTTTAGATCTGCAAGAAAATCGCTTTGGCATAAAGTTTAATCTGGACATATCCTTTCCGACAGGCGTACCATTCCCGGCACCAAAACTTGCCATGCTAAAAACAAACGCACTCTCTAATTCCTCTGCCTCATTCAGTCCCGGGAAAATGCTTCTGAGCAAAAATGGACTTTCACAATTTGACTCTGACAAAATTGTTGGGCCGAGCTGTAACAAACTGACTAAAGTGGAGTTGAGTATTGGCATTTTTTGAAACGGCTTTTTAATTAATAGCGGGACATGAAGCAATTCGTCAAACAGTTTTGATTTATGCTGCAAATCCCCATGTTCCATAAACTCCTCACCGTGGTCTGCGGTAAAAACTATCAGAGAGTCATCATATAAATTTTTCCTGTGGAGAAACTCAAATAACTCACCTATTTTTGAATCCAATTGCCTGACTGAAGCATCATAAAGATTATTCGTCTTCTGCAATAACTCTGAAGATAGCGGTATATTTTCACGCACAGCTTGATTGATTTTAAGGTTTTCTTCTTTGGAAATACTCCCCATCTTCAGGCTTTCCTGAGCCTCCCTTTGAGGTAAATAAGGATAATGCGTATCCATATAATGAACCCACAAAAAAAATGGCTTCTTTTGAACAGGCTTCAAATGATTAAAAATATCAGAGTTGATGGTACTTTCAAGTTCGGCCTTGGCTCTGACGTTCTCTTCAGAAACCAAATAATGTTCCATGTCAAGACCTGGTATGGTGATAAAAGAATCATCAGAATTATTACTATTTGGGGCATTTGAGGTTTCTGTAGATAGATCAAAATTCAAGTAATCCTGAAAGACATCAAACCCCCGATTATACATAAAATGGCGGGAGATGTAAGGATTCGCTGCATTAAATCCATAGGTTTGATAGCCATGTTCCTGAAGAACTTCCGGGAATGTATTTGGCGCATCGAAAAGGCCAAATCGGTTCGACAGCAAAGAACACCTCGATGCAAAAATTGCCGGGAAGGAATGAGGAGTATTCGGCCCATTTGAGAAAGCGTGAGAGAATTGATGTGCCTGTTTTGAAAATAGATCAATATTGGGAGAGGTTAACTGCGAATAACCATTACAACTTAAGCGGTCATACCTTAGAGAATCGCATGTTATTAAAACGATATTCATGCTTTAAGTAAATTAGAGATATCCTAAATCCCGTAAACGTTTTTCAAGAATTTCACTTTCATTTTTCTGTTCCAAACTTTCGGATGGCGAAAGCAGCAACTCATCTAAAACATGATCCAAGTATTCTTCAGGACTATTGAAAAACACTGAGTGCTTTATCACTTTTTTAATTTCATCAAGATGTTCAGATTTTATTTTCACCTGTGTGCGGCTCATTCTACGATGTCTTCTTCAAAATTAATTTCACAGGGTAATCAATTTCCCCCTTTTTGCTTTCGGTAATCATTTCTCCCAACAAACCAATTGAAATAAATTGAACGCCGACAATGATCGCCAAAATACCTAAGAACAAAAGCGGGCGATTGGTTAAATATTTCTCAAGAAAAATACGTTCATATGCAAGATAAACAGAAATTATAATTCCGAAAAGAAAGGAGAGCATACCAACGGAACCGAAAAGGTGCAAGGGTCTTTTGGTGTATCTGGTTATGAACAAGACGGTTATCAAATCAAAAAAACCGGCAGCAAATCGACTCAAACCAAACTTGGTTTTGCCGAATTTCCTGGGATGATGTTTAACAATCATTTCACCAACCTTGAACCCTTCCCACCGCGCCATTACCGGTAAAAACCTATGAAGTTGACCATAGATGTTAAGGGTCTCCGTAACTTCCCGTGTATATGCCTTAATCCCGCAATTGATATCATGGATTTTTAAACCCGTCAAACTGCTTGTCACACCATTGTAAATTTTTGATGTGTGGCGTTTTATGAAAGGATCCTTTCTGTTTTTTTTCCAACCGGAAACCAAGTCATAGCCAGAATTGATTTGTTCAATTAGTTGAGGGATCTCTGTTGGATCATCCTGCAAATCAGCATCCATGGTTATAATTATATCACCGGATGCTTCATTGAATCCTTTTGCCAAGGCAGCGGACTTACCATTATTTTTCCGGAATGAAATTATCTGGACACTTGTGTCACTCTTGTGTAAATCCTTGAGTACTTGCAGAGAATTATCAGTTGAACCATCGTCAATAAAAATAATTTCATAGGGACAGTTAAGGGGATTCAAGACAGATATTATCTGTTGGTGCAATTCCTTTAAAGATTCTTCTTCGTTCAATAATGGGATTACTATTGATATTTTCTGTTGTTTGGCTTCCATAATCAATTCTTATTTATCGCCTTCACTTTTTAGTTTTTGTTCGGTTTGAACTCTGCCCCAGTAAACTTTTTTTGCATTCTTAGAAACTTTGACTATAAACTCGCTGGATGCAATTTGTCCATTTATTTTTTGATTCGTATAAAAAAGGGTTAAACGTTCACGAGCCAGAGGTCTGGTTATTTTTATCGTTTGAGGCAAGTATACACCTTTTTTCTTTTTGAAACGGCTAAACTCTTTCAATAAGATCACACGCCCAAATTGATCAAGTCTCTTGGTTTGAGTGACTGTATATTTTTGGGGATCAATCCAATGTTTGATTTTTCCTTTATCAAATTCTTTTGTTAACACAAATTGCTCATCGTCAATCTCTAATTTTAAGTTGTCTTCATTAGGAATTTGTACCAGACCGGTCAAAGTTTCAACTAACTCTTCTTTTTCAATTTCAATTTGAAGAAAATCCTTTAGATTTAAAATACCTGTTTCGCCATAATAAAGTATGTTATCACGAGGTGCAAAGGCAGCAAAGTATTCATCATCCAAAAACAAAGCGCCTATATCGATGCCCAAAATGGCTTCGGCTTTAACAAATATTGAATCGGGTTTGTTGATCAATATTTTCGAACTACCTTTATAGCCCTGACCAGGTAATTCAATGATAACTTTGGCGTTACCTTCAAAAGATGTTATTCTTGTGAAATTTCTGGACACTTTGAATCGAATTAAGTCGGGAGTAATGTTTGACAGATTGAGTGTGGCTTTCTTGCCGGCACACCCATTCAAAAAAAATAGGCTGATAATATTTACGACTATGGCAGCTTTGGTAAGTACCTCTGACTTTAATGGCAAAGTAACTTTCTTTCTTTTTTAATTGATGCCTAATTTGAGCAGAACGCTTTGTCTGTCTGGTTCAAGGTCTTTGGCCTGTTGCCAGTGCTTGTGGGCAACTTCCAGCTCCCCTAACTTGTGGTAAACGTCGCCAAGATGCTCATAAACTTCAGCTGAACCATCTCTGATTGAAAGAGACTTTTTAATAAACTCTATCGCTTTATCATAGTTTCCTACCTTAAAGAAAACCCAGCCCATAGTATCCAGAAAAGCGCCATTTTCAGGATCTTGTTTAATTGCGCTTTCAACCATTTCAAGGGCTTTCTCAAGCTTTTCCCCACGTTGTGCCAGGCTGTAACCATAATTATTTAAAACGGTTGGGTTTTCCGGATCAACTTCTAGCGCTTTCAAATAATAGGATTCGCTTTTCTCATGGTCATCTATTTCATCATATGCGGCAGCAATTGTACTCAGTGTAATAGAATTATCGGGTGCTGCCTTAACCGACTTCTCCAAATATTCAATAGCCTCAGAATATTCTTTTTTCTGCACCAGAAGATTGCCCAAATAAAAGTTTGTACCCGGGTGTGCAGGAGCCAATTTTTGAGCTTCACGGTAGCTTTCTTCAGCTTTATCTAACTCCCCCTCCTGTTGAAAAATTAAACCCAAACGGAACCAGGGATCCGGGTAAACTTTGTTGAGCTTAACCGTTTTTTCAAAGTAAGGAGCACTTTTTTCAAAATCTCCACCATTAAAAAAAATCATTCCAAGTTTGTACGGTGCACGCCATTCCTGAGGATACTTTTCAACGAGTTTCTCAAAAAGATAAATTGCGTTGGCAGTGTCACCTTTCGTTATATATAGATCGCCTAAACGAAGACGAACCAAGACATTGGATGAATCGTTCTCAATAGCAGATTCATATAAATTGGCTGCTTCATCCCAGCTCTTGGTGGAAACAAAAAGATTTGCCAACTCGTCCCAGACTCCACGAAACTGAGAATTTTCATTATAGCTTCGTGTGTACCATTCTACTGCGCCGGTTGTGTCTTCCTTTGCAATTAAAACAGCGCCAACAGCAAGGTAACCTTGCTCAAGATCCGGATATTCTTTTGTATAACCTTTAAATGTCGCGTAAGCGGAATCATAATCTTTACTTTGAAAATACAAATTCCCGAGTTGAAATTTAATATCACTTCCAGCCTGTCCATTTTTAACCAAGACCTCGTAATGTTCAGCTGCTTTTTTGTGTTTGTTTTGAGCCAGATAAATAGCGCCGAGATTTACATGAGCATCAACATTTTCAGGAGATAACTCGACTATTTTTTCAAATTGAATAGCCGCTTCATCCAAATTCCCTTTTCGATAATAGATCTGTGCGAGAAGCAGGCGACTTTCAATAAATCCACCTTCCTTGTCAAGGCTTCGTACGAGCATTTGTTCGGAGGTTTCTACTTTGCCCAAAAGGACATAGGCTTTGGCTAAAGCATAACAAATAGAACCGGATTCAGGTTCATATATCAAAGCCTCGCTATACGAATTAAGTGCCTTTTCAAACTGACCGTTTAACTCAAATATGGAACCCTGAATCACGAGTTCTGCTGCTTTAGAATTGAAGTGCGCCTCTGTTTTGGTCTGCGACGATAGGGTCGGCGGGAATTGCAATAGAAAAGAGATGATTATTACTACCAGAAATAACATATATATTATAAGCCTGTCTAATTTATTAAAACCAATTTGGAATTTTTAATATAGTATTAACCTCATACAATTTCAACAAATATTTGTTCCTAACTGTTGACAGAAAGCTATGCATTTATTACATTTAGTTCGATTCTCAATCCCAGAAATTTAATTAGGACTATAATACTAATCATGACAAAATTCTTAAATACTCACGGGCAACACTTAACTTTTTTAGTGAAAATTATCAACAAAAAAAGTATTTCATTAATTCTTCTGCTCTCAATACTTTCTCTTTTTTCTTCACCAGGATTATCGGCTCAGGCAGGTGGCGACTCTACTAATAGTCCAATTGCAATTGCAATCCACGGGGGAGCAGGAACTTTAGAAAGATCTAAATTTACCCCTCAACTTGAAATTGAATACAAGGAAAAGTTAAAAGAGGCTATACAGGCAGGCTATAATATCCTAAAACAAGGCGGGACAAGCTTGGAAGCTGTTGAAAGAGCAATTGTGGTATTAGAAGACTCACCATTATTCAATGCCGGAAAAGGAGCTGTTTTTACAAGTGACGGAACCAATGAACTAGACGCTTCAATTATGGATGGGCAAACCCTTCAGGCTGGTGCTGTGTCGGGTATAAAGCATATAAAAAACCCCATCAAGCTTGCCCGATTGATAAAGGATGAATCGCCGCATGTTATGCTGATAGGGGCTGGCGCTGAGGAATTTGCCGCTTTACACAGCCTTGAACGAGTTTCTCAATTTTATTTTTATACGGAAAGAAGATGGCAAAGCCTTGTAAAAGCCAAAGGTAAAATGGCCAAAGATAAAACAACAGAAATTGAAAAAGGAACGGTAGGTGCTGTGGCACTTGATAAAAATGGTAATCTTGCTGCCGGTACGTCAACAGGTGGTCTAACCAACAAGCTTTATGGAAGAGTGGGTGACTCCCCCATAATTGGAGCTGGTACATACGCCAACAATAAAACTTGTGCAGTCTCCGGCACCGGCCAGGGGGAATTTTTTATGAGGCTTGCAATTGCTTATGACATCCATGCCCGAATGGCTTATGGGGGACTTGATTTGGAACTCTCTGCGAATACTGTTATTGACAAATTGTCGAAATTTAATGGAACCGGAGGAGTTATAGCCATTGATAGTAAAGGTAATATCGCAACGCCTTTTAACACAAAGGGTATGTATCGGGCAACAATAGACAAAAACGGAAATCAGTCAATAAAAATTTTTAAAGATGAATAAATTTATTGTTGATTTAATTTAACTCTTTGTCTAAATTAAAAAAACTAAGATCCGGTTAAATATTCTTCATACTGTTCTTTTCGTTCCGGATCTAATCTTATTAAAGTCTCAAATATTTTGTCTCTATCAACATAATCTTTATATAAATCCACTATTTCAACATAGTGGGCGTCAAGAAATTGTTTGGGTTCGGTCAGTTCTATTTTAGATGTAGGAGTTATTTGAAAAACCTTGTCAAGGAGTTCAATAGCTCTTTTTATGTTGCCTCTGGCTTCTTTAATTTTTTTATCGGTTTGAAAAGCAAATAAGCCATAAAAATAATAATCTTTCATGGTACGAAATGTGATAAATGGTTCAATGAAAATACGTTTTGCCAGTTCTTCACGTTCATTTGAACCAAGAATAAATTCTGTTCGAACAAATTTTCCAATAGCAGCAAAATTAAGTGCACGCTTATAATAAACGTCACCACCAAAATTTCTATATTTATCCAGTTCATTTCCAAGTACCATGTTGATATAAAAATTCAAAACGCCGGTTAATGGTTCAACGGACTGTTCATTATAAATAAGCTGGTCACTGGGATTATATGGAAAAATTACTCTGCGATCGAAATATTGTACATCTTTATACGAAATCAAAAACTCACAGGCGTAGCGGTCTTCAAAGCTTGATCTTTTCTCATTTAGGAAAAATTGAAAGGAGATATCAATTGGCATTTCGTCGTCGTCTTCAAGCCATTTAACACTTTTAACATACTCTTGAATAACACTATGAAAATCTTTCATCTTTTCTTGTTTTTCGTCGGGAAGTTTGTCAATTATCACTTCGACTTTTGCCTTTACCTCCGCAGAAAGACTTTCATGGAAAGTCAAAAGAGAAAATACTAAAAGACAAATTATATTCATTTTTAAATAGTTCATTAAATTGACTCCAAAACTTCAAATATTAACAAAATATAGAAAATTATCGCCATGATTGTCAAGTTAATACTACGTTTAATTTCAGTGGAAAGTAGAAAATTAACCACCTTACCAACCTGTATAATTCTTTTAATGTTCCCACAAATAATATTATCGCAAATTAGCAATCTGCCGATTGGAACAAGGTCATTGGGAATGGGTGTTACCTATGTTGCTCTTGCCAATTCAGCAGATGCCATTTTTCTAAATCCCGGTGGTTTATCACAAATCGAAAGAAAAGAGCTTCTTGTGTTCTACCAAAAGCCGTTTGGGCTTGAGGATGTGAATTTTGGTTCAGCTGCTTTCATATTACCTTTTTCAAAAATTAGTACAGGGATTGGCATCATTAGTTTAAACAATGGACTGTTAAGCGAACAAACTTTAAAATTTGCTATTGGCAAGCAGGTGGAACAAAAATTCTATTATGGGCTAGCTCTTAATTATAGTTCTCTACAAATAAAAAATTATGGCTCAACATCTACATTTGGACTAGACATCGGCTTACTTATGCACCTTAACAACAAAATGAGATTGGGTTTTCAAGCGCAAAATCTAAATAGGTCGAACATTGGGAAAACAAAAGAAACTATGCCGCAATCCATAAAGTCGGGAGTATCTATTTCGCCAACACCTGAACTTATTCTAAACCTTGAAATCTTCAAAGAAATTGAATTTGCCGAGGAAATTAGATTCGGTATAGAGTACGAACTTATTCCAAGCTTATCGCTCAGATTAGGTACAGCAAGCAATCCTGACAGGTTTTCATCCGGATTTGGAATTACTATAAACCCCTTTTTGATAGATTATGCTTTTTTTTCGCACAATGATTTGGGATTGACACACCAAGTTTCGCTATCGATAAAATTTGGTAAGTTAAATTCCAAAAACCTGACGCTTCCTGAAGAGCATAGTCTTCCCCTCATTCAAAAAAAACAATCTCAATCTAAAAAAATAGAAGTAGAGAAAACTGACAATAATCCCATTAACATCAACACAGCAGAAGTTAAAGATCTGGTGAATTTACCGGGTATCGGTAAAAAAACGGCATCTGCTATAATTAATTTTAGAAAAAAGAATGGTGAATTTAAAAAGAAAGAGGACTTAGGCTTAGTAAAAGGAATAGGGAAAAATAAACTGGAAAAGATTTTACCACTTATAACAGTGAAATGAATCATGAGCAAATCCATTATCGCAACCCTGATTTTGTTGGTATTTGGCTGGTCCTTTGCGCAGGACAACACAGATGAGGACTTACTTGAATCTCTTTCTGATGAATCTGAGCAATCCGAGTTACTGGAAAATATAGAGTTCCTGAGAGAAAACCCTATTAATATTAACCAGGCTTCTGCCACAGAACTCGCGTCGCTCCCCTTTATTTCGGAACAACAAGCACTCCAAATAATTGAGCATCGCAAAAAGAGTGGTTTGTTTAAGTCGACACTCGGATTGCTTTTCCTACAAGGGTTTGATTTAACGTTGTTTGAAAAGATCAACCATTTTATCACGACTGAATCAGCTCAAAAATATATACATAATCCTATAACCGTTAACTACAGAACAAGAATTTCCAGACAACTAAACAAGCCTGTTGGATACAATAACGGCACATATAAATCTAATGCCAATAAGATTTACAACCGCCTTCAATTTAATTTAGGCAAAAGCATTTCTGGTGGATTGTTAACGGAAAAAGATGCAGGTGAAAAAAAATATAATGACTTAACTTTATTTTATTTGTCCTTGAAAGCATCAAATAATATTCATTTCATCGCTGGGAATTATCAACTACAGTTTGGACAGGGTTTATCATTTTGGGGACCATATGGCTATTCAAAAGGCACCAGCACTACTTATCCAATAAAAAAAAGAGGGCCTGGATTTAAAAAATATTTATCGGTAGATGAAAATGCCGGATTATTGGGATTTGCTGCAACAATTCAATTCAATCAATTTAAATTTATACCGTTTGTTTCGCGATCTAAGTTAGACGCAACGCCAATTTCCGAAAATGAAATATCAAGTATTCCTACATCCGGATTCCATCGAACTGAATCTGAAATTTTGAGAAAAGATGGCCAAATTGAGTCAATTGCCGGTGGGCGCATTCAATACTCTGCTCGTTCTCAACTCCGTTTTGGAGGAACTGCATATTTGTCAAAATTCAAAAAGAATTTCAACAATTCAGACTTAATAAGAAATCACTTTGATTTCAGAGGCAAGTCGAATCATGTGTTAGGATTTGACTGGGAATACTCAAATTCAAAATTTGATTTCTTTGGAGAATTTGCTCAATCCCAAAATGGCGGCACTGCATCAATAACAGGTCTCAGAATTTATGAAAATCCTCTCAAGCTCGCATTTTTATTTAGAAAGTATGATAAGGATTTTCAAAATTTTCATAGTCTTGGCTTTGGAGAGTCAAGTGAGACACAAAATGAAACAGGTTTTTATAGTGGCATAGAATATCAAATTAAGAGTCGTACAAAATTTTCCGCCTATTTTGATATCTACAAATTCCCATGGCGCAGTTTTTTTGAACCGCTGCCCCGTTCTGGTAATGACATGTTAACCCAAATACAGCACAAATTTTCCAGCACAATATTATTTACCTTGCTATACAAACAAAAATCGAAACAATCTACAGAAAATTTCCATGATTCTTACGATCGTGAAAAAAGTGAACTGCTTCAGCGCCAACAAAGACAATATCGTGCCCAGGTTGACTTCCGGGGTATCAAAAACTTACTTATTCGGAGCCGTGTAAATTTCACTAAAATCAATTATAATTCTACATCCAAAAATCTTTCAAATAAACAAGAAAACGGTGTACTTATTTACCAGGACATCCGCTTGGAAGTTACTCAAAAACTCAAACTATGGACACGAATAAGTTTTTTTGGAACAGATTCTTTTGATTCCCGGGTATATCAATACGAAAATGATATGCCTGGAGTGCTAACAAATAGAGCTCTCTTTGGACAAGGCACAAGGTGGTATTTTCTCGTTAAGTATCATTTAACAAATCGGGTAAATTTATTTTGCAAATTTTCAGAATTATACCGAAAAGACGCCAGCCAGTTGGGCAGCGGTGCAGACTTAATTGACAACAATGTAGACCAGCGGTTTAGCATGCAGCTCCAAGGTGAATTTTGATAACTGCAATTTATCATAAAAAGTAAATTTGCTTGATCGATACTTATTTTTTATTATATTCGACTTACGCAATCAGGCTCAAAAACTGTAAATTAGGTTGAAATGATAGCAAAAAAAATTATAGGTGGGTGGTTACGCCTGCGACAAAAAATATTCATAAGAACACGTGCAATTAATGTCTGTGACCAATTAGTTAAATCTAACAAGATTATCATTTACATGCCCAATCGGGTTGAAGAATTCGGAGCAGCTCTTAAGTCACTCGAAAATTTACGTAGCTTACAACCCGAATGGGAAATTACGGTAATCACCAAGCTTGAAATGGTAAGTTTTTTAGATAGTAAGCTAAAAGTTGACATAATTCCCTATTCAAATGAAGATCTTAATTTTTTTGGATTACCAAAATCATCCTTAAAAGGCCTAATACAAAACAAAGCCTATGATCTTTTTCTTGATTTTAAGTTGAAATTTGACGTTCTCTGTGTCTTGTTATTAATGCAAAGTGGCGCTCCTCTTCGAGCATGCTTTAACAATAAGGAAAAATCCGATTTTTACAATTTTGAAATCCGCATTAATCCATCTGAATCCTTAACGAATAAATATAACTCCATGGTTAAATACATTACTACCATAGCAGACTCCAAACCCTCTCCACAAAAAAGTAAAACCCCAAAGAAACAACAAGAAGTTAACTAGTACGATTTTTATACTCGAGTTTAATAATGTGCCCCACAATACCTACCTTCGGGGGAAAAAACATGCTCTTTACAGCTTATTTTTGCACAAATTTATATGGTATACTAAAACAATGGAAGAAACCTGGTGGTTTGACATGTCTGAAAAATACCGCCAAAATTATTAAACAAAAAGATATTTAAATATGGTATATATAATTTTATAACTAGCTCTGATCGTTCCGGAGATTGTTCCGGTTACTTTAGAAACCCCAACACGTTTTCTGTAACTCACAGGAATCTCTGCAATCCGTAATTCATTTTGAACTGCCTTAATTTGCATTTCAACAGTCCAGCCGAAATTTTCATCTATCATGCCAAGCTCAATCAGTTTGTGCCATTTAATAATTCGGAAAGGTCCGAGGTCTGTGTATTTAAAACCAAAAAACAATTTAATCAGCGTTACTGCCAAAATATTACCATATCGTGCCTGAGGTAACAAGGCTCCCTTTTCCGCATCACCAAGGGCTCGAGAACCTATTACCATATCAAAGCCACTTTGCAGCTTATCAATTAAGAGAGTCATTTCATCCGGATGATCACTATAATCTCCATCAATGAAAACTATAGTGTCAGGCTCATATTGAGCAGCATGGGTGATTCCTGTCAAACAGGCCTTTCCGTATCCTTTCTGCTTTTCCTCAACAACTACTGCACCGGCTGCATTCGCAACTTCAGCTGTTCTGTCAGATGAGTTGTTATCAACGACAATTACTTTATCTATTAAGTTTTTCGGTATATCATTTAGGACAAGCCCGATAGAATCTTCTTCATTAAAGGCAGGTATAATTACTATAATTTTCGTACTATTTTTCATCTTTATATTCTAATGTCATAAAATTTATAGATTCGTATCCCTCATTAAGTAGCAAATCTATTATTGAAAGATTAGGGATAAACTCACCGAACAACTGATGATACCTTTTGACGGCTGGTTTAACAAACTTCAACAATAAACCTTTTGTTTCGAATTCTTCCTTTTTCAAAAAATTAGTTAGTTCGGAATTCGCTAAATAAGTATTACAATTTGTTTTATCCAACATTGCCAAAAGTTTATCCTTGGACTTCTGTGGTAAGTTTAGCTCAGAAGAAACCATAATTTTCGTAGATAAATTTAACTCATTAATAACAAACGAAATAAAATCAAGATTTAGTTCAAACAAAAATTTTTTCTTCGCTTGTATAATGTTTTCAATACGGTCGATGTACTGGTCAAAATAAGCAGAATACGAATAATTACTATTGATTGTTCTAATATGTTTATCTTGCCAATTGTAATCACTATTTAGTTTTGCATGCCTAATCAGTTGGCCGCTATAGCCGCTGGTTAAAACCGGTAAAGTCATCCAATTCCAGCCAATTGTTGTTTTAATTTTGGTACGATTTATTTGATTATTGGTTGTATATTGATAGTCGTCGGCCAAAACAAAAACGTCGGCGGCGGCGAGCTTTTCAAAAAAAAATATTGAAGGTAAATAACAAGGCTGGTGAGCTGCTAAAATCATAAGGTATGTGGGAACATGGCAGAATGTTTATTCATTAATTCAGCAATGACTCCGGAAGTATCATCACTTTTAGCCTTTTTTAAAGATGGTAAATCGTCAACATCATACCACTCCTGTAAAAGACAATGTTTAAGTTTATTTTGTTTCGCTTTGCTCAAAGTTTGAGCTAATACTGAAGTCGTACTCCAATCGATATCCTCAAATAGAAACTCATATGGGACACTAGTACCAATTAAATAATAACCACCATCATCCGCAGGGCCAAGTACCAGATCATTATCGTTTAAATGATTTATTGCATCTCTAATAACTGTTGAGGGCAGAGTCGGACTATCGCTCCCTATAATTACAGTTTTGTTTGCGCCACTATTAAAAGAATCCCTAAAAGCATTATGCAATTTTGTACCAAGGGAACCACCGCTTTGTGGAAACAAGCTGAATTCATCAGGTATCATTTTTCCAAATTCATCTTTTTTGTCCTCTGGAGCAAAATAAATTTTTACAGAATTAATGCTGCTATTTTTAGCCATATCAAATGTGAGTTTCAAAAATACTTTATAAAACTCACAAGCAAGCTCAAATCCAATAGTTTTTCCGAGCCTTGTTTTAACTTTCCCAGGCTCGGGATATTTGGCAAAAATAATTAGGTCATTCATGATATTTCATAAAAGACTGCTAGAAAATTTTGGAGTTATCATTTTTAGACTTTTGGGTAAAACAGAGATTTCTAAAACAGCTTTCTCCTTAATTGGTTCACCATCGACATTAATAGTACCATCACTATCTCTAATTATTTTCAAATGTGATGTTGTTAAAAATTCTGTGTCTGGGACATTGTCCAATCTGGCGAGAAACATTTTAGGTAACTGAGTGAAAATTCTATATAGTGGTAGGCGATGGATAATGCAGATGTTTAACAGCCCATCATTCATTAACGCATCAGGGGCAATATAAGCATTATTCCCATATTGTTTCCCGTTTGCAATTGTAAATTGAAATGGTGAGATAGCAAAGCTTTTCCCGTTACAAATAATTTGAAAATTTTCAGGCTTATAGCTAAAAAATTCCTTAGCACTTAAATAAAAATATGGTAAAGGCCCCCTATGATTGTGTTCATCAAACGCCTCACCCACCACAGCATCAAACCCAACGCCAGCAATCAGAAAAAAAAACCTATCATTAATTTTGCCAACATCAATTGCTTGCACCACTCCTGATGAAATCAGCTCGCATGCGCTTTCTACTTCTAAAGGTATCTCCAGGCTTCTGGCAAAACCATTACCTGAACCCATTGGAATAATAGCCAAAGTTGTGTTAGAGTTCACTAATTCGGAAGCAATTTCATTTATGGTTCCATCACCACCTACCGCAATAACCAAATCACATTTACTAATTAAAGCGCTTTTACAAAGCTTAGAAGCATCACCTCGAGCCGAAGTAAAAAATAGTTTTGAGGTTACGCAAGCATCTGAAATAGACTTTTGGATTAAGCTCCCTACTTCCTTCTTATTTTTTCCACCGGAAATGGGATTAACAATTATATGTACTTTATTAAAGATCAAAAGTTTTAAGAATAGCTATATTTGGGTGTTGATAATTTTATTTGGCGAGCTAAAGATAGCTAAATAAATAGTATTTGTCAATCTTTAACAAAGTCAAAATTGTTGAATGATTTGGGGAGATACTTAAAATAATAGTCTTAGAGTAAATGGTATTCTTCTACTTTTATGTATCTTAATTCATTAAAAGCTAAACCTGATATCTGTATTTTTTTTCTCAAAAAACTCATATCTACATTTAGTCCCTGACTGTTTTGAATGATTGTCCAAATCGAACCATCATCACCCCTAATACCTGGTCTATGCACTTGATCTGTGTGTTCAGGGACATCAATATGTTTTGAAAGAATATTGCAATCAAGACAAACAACTTCACCACTTATTTGCATAAACTCAACGGCGTTGGGGGAACTTAACTTGGATAAATTTGGCAAAAGTATAAGAATAGCAATCGCTGCCATCGCAAATGAACTTGTCATCGGGCGAAACTCAAAGAGCTCACTAACTAATTGAGCAAAACCGGGTCTCCCATTTTGTCTGGAAATTTGCCTCTTAATTCGTCTTTTTAATTCAACTGGAGCTTTTCCCTTTTGTACTCGTTGTGTCACCAACCCCTTTATCTCCATTTCGGCTTCATACAGATTCTTAAATTCTTTAGAGTTCTCTAAAAGCTCCTTAACTTTTTTCACATCGACCTCATTTAGTTCCCCGTCAATGTAACCTGTAATTAATGATTTTATTTCAGTTTTATCAAGTTTCATATACGTCACCTATCCTTTAATGATTGCATTTGATAGATTTAAAATCAACAAATGATGTCATAAACTAAATCTTTGAACAACACAATGGAAACCATTATTCCACATATTAGAAATCTGACTCATCTTTCCACCGTACCAGCCTCCATTTATTATCTGACGTGCTCCTTTTAAAAGTGAAAATAGAAGTTCCTGTCACAATAAAATTTTCATTTGAACTAAACAAATTTAGATTAAACCTTAAAAACCTGCGTTCGAATTCGTCATCACCTTCCTCAAAGAGTGTGTTTAACCAAATTAAATTTATCACATCAAATGTACGAAAGAGACTCCCGGTGGTTTTTAGATCTACATCACGGCTCCAAGTACGTAGTCCACCGGACGGTTCTAAATTAGGATCAAAAAATTCAAAAACAAAAGATTCGTCGAGTACATCACTATAAAGAAGGGAGTCCTTAAATGTGTAAGCAAATCGAAAATTTTGCAAGACTTCATCGGGAGACTGTTGCTCAGTAATAACGTTGCTAAGATCGATTTTATTATTTAGCTCAGGGGCAAATGGATTAAAGCAGGAAAACTCTATAAAGCCTAGTAAAAATATAACGCTCTTTAGTGTAACTAACTGCTTCATAATCAAAAAAATAGTTTATACAAAAAAAGCGGTACTATAATCTAGCACCGCTTTCTTATAAATCAAATAATGAGTTATTTTAATCTAAAAATAACCGGTATAGCAACCCAAACTTTAACGGGTTTATCTCTCTGTAATGCAGGTTTCCATTTTACGTTTTTAATGGCCTTTACAGCAGCCTCATCACAACCACTATGTCCAAGAGACTTAATAACCCTCGTATTTAAAACTTTACCTTTTTCAGAAACTTGAACTTGAATAATTACTCGACCTTCAATTCCTGCTTTACGTGCGATTTCAGGGTATTTTAGCGCCTTCTGTATCGATCTAAAACCTCCAATTGGTGATGGTGGTTCATCAAAAGGAACAAAAATATTCATTCCATCATCTTCCTCTGGTGGCGGTGGCGGTGGCGGAATATCTGATAAATCAAGATCTGTAGCCTCGATTGTTAAATCCTCCGGAATATCTTCACTCTCTGAAGGGACAGGAATGGAAGGCTTTGGCGGGGGTGGCGGTCTCTTAAATTGTTCTGTTGGTGGTATATCAGCCACTTCGATCTTAATCTCTTTAGTTTTAGATTCAGTAGCTTCTAAGTTAATCGCCCGAAATAATTGAAAGACAAGAATTAGAATACCAAGGCTTGACATGATGCCAATTTCCAGTGCCTTCTTGTACTTCAATTTTAGATCTGCTTCAGGATTTTTCCTCATAGCTTACACCTCAATTTGCTAGTTTGGTCGAATAATTTACATTCAAGGCATCTGCCTCTCTTAACTCTTCATGAATGTCAGTGATAACACCCATTTCAGTACCTTTATCTATTTTCATAGAAACAAGTTTTAATGGATGCATTGGATCTACCCTCTTCTTGTATACGATCCCTGACACTGCACCTAAGCTAACAAACCTGTCATCAATAGATATTTCTCCGCCTTTATTTACCCACATATAGGCTACATCTCGTTTCCCCGCAAGTTTTTCAATTTTCCGGGCTTCAGGCAAAGTAACCTGCAAACCTTGAAATTCTTTAAAAACTGAGGATACCATAAAAAATATCAAAAGTAGAAATACAATATCTGGCAATGATGACATGGGAATTCCAGCTTCCACTTTTTGCTTTGATTGAAACTTCAATTTTTATCACCCTCCAAAATAATTCTACTTTTCTGGCTCTGCGATTGAAATTCGAGTTGCATTAGCAACTTTCAGTTCATCCAAAGCTTGAACAAACACATCGTATCGAGTAAGCCTGTCGGTTTTCATAGAAACAATTAAATTCTCATTTTGAACAATTTTTTCACGAATAACTCTGGCAATTTCATTAAGCGCCACAAGTTCTCCGTCAATGGCTACCTCGCCCCCAGCATTGATGAGAATATTGCATATATTTTTACTCCGAACCTCAGTTGTCTCGCCTTTTGCAGGCAAGGTTAAACCTATCCCCCTGTCCACATCTATGGTAGTAGTAACGAGAAAAAAGATAAGGAGCAAAAATGCGATATCCGCAAGCGATGCCATCGGAATTTCTTGTTTACGTGATTTCTTTTTTTCAACTAACATTTTGTTTCTCCGTTATCCGATTGAAATTAAAAGTAATTAAGCAGCTTTCTTTTCCATTTCAATCAGTGTATCAACGAAATCAACTGAACTTTCTTCCATATCTACAATCAAACTATCGATTCTGGAGATGAAGTAGTTATTCATGATCTGAATGATAATAGCAACAACAAGACCAAACATTGTAGTCAGAAGAGCGGTAGAAATACCATCCGCAACAATTGAAGGTGAAATATCGTTTGCAGCTGCGATAGCTTCAAAAGCTTCAACCATACCCCATACAGTACCTAGAAAGCCCAACATCGGAGCAGTACTGATTACGGTACCTAACCATACTAAACCTTTTTCCAGAAAAGCCATTTCAATAGAACCGGCATTCATAATAGCTTTCTCAACGTGCTCAACACCACGGTCGACTCTCAAAAGTCCGGCGTGAAAAATAGAAGCAACCGGGCCGCGTGTATTTGCACAAACTTCAGTCGCTTTTGAAACGCCACCTTGTTTTAATGCATGTTTGATATCTTCAAGAAATTTACGAGTATTAACGGATGCACGGGACAGAGTATAAAACCTTTCTAAACTTACAGCAAGACCAATAACCAATGCCAAAAGAATAGGCCACATGGCCCAACCACCCTTGATAAACATATCCAAAAAGTTCATTACGTTTGTTCCTCCCTTACGAAATAATGTAAAATGATTGAGTGTATGTCGATTTGCATTTAGAAAATGAATGCATGATAATAAATAATTTTGGTTTAAAAGTCAATACTTTTTTGACTCATAAGTGTCTATAAATTAAGACTAATTGAAAACTTATGAGTATTTCCCAAATCAAATTGCAGTGGAGTATAGCCATAATCAAGGCGATACTTGTCAAACTTAAACCCAACACCCGCAGAAAAAGATTTAGCGCTCTCTCCCGTTTGCCGACCTAGCCTAAGAGAGAAATTTTGTTTGAAGTTAAGTTCACCGCCCACAAATGCACGAAAGTCAGAATCCTTAACTTTGACAGCATCTAAAGCCAGCAACAAAGAACCACCTATACCTGGAAAATTTATTTCATATGCGCCCCCAAATTTCAAGGTCTGCGGCAATTCAATTTTTTCCTCTTTTAACTTTTTTAGAGAACCCAAATTTTGGACAACAACTGCAATTCGAAGTGGGTTTTGAAAAGGCTTATACCCAATCCCTAAATCCACAGCATAACCGGAAGCACTTTCCACAAATATTTTTTGATAAACGTACTTAGCCGAGATACCGGCACTCAACTTATCGTTTATTGAACGCCCATAAGATAAACTGGCTGAAATATCGTTTGCTTCGATTGTCTCAAGCGGTAGCTCGGACGGCCCTACTCTACGTTCAATTTCAGGAATATTTGTTGAATACAAGCTAAATCCAATAGCGCCGTTAAATGCAGGTAAAGCAGCACTTAAAAATTCATGGGAGATATCTTCAGCCCATGTGGTATGCGTAAAAAACAACTCTACATTTTTGATGGAAGCCAACCCTGCAGGATTCCAGTAAGTAGAAGCCGCATCTTCACTGACTGCGGTATAAGCGTTTGCCATAGCACCTGCCCTGGCTCCCGCACCAAGCTTTAGTGAGGAAAGCCCCGCAGAACCTGCTGAGCCGGACTGAGCGCATAAAATAGAAACAATTAAAAGATTGATGCAAACACTGATTGTAATTCTGCTCATGAACTAAATTCTCTCTTATTTATCTAAAACTCGATGGCCCATGTGAAAACATGTTCTTCTTCCGGTTTATCACCTGAAGCTACATAGGCATAATATAACTGCCCACTTTTCCCAAAAATCGGAAACTGATAACCGGCGCCAGCAGTAACGGAGCCGTCATCGAAACCGCCGAGAAGCTTTATATTTTCTCTCACACCGTACTGAACTCCAAAGTGAAACCGATCATCAACTCTATCTTTAAACAGGCTTTCTTTATATATTTGCTCATAGTCAAAAAGAACGAGTAAGTTGTCAATTTGTGGAACATCTATAGCAGCTCCATACCGTCCAATTTTGGGAAATTCATCGATAGTTTCAGAGCCATCCTCATCAAAAATATCCTGACTGTTCCAGCGATACTTCGCGTTGATATCTTTGAAGGTAACTCCGAAAGTAACGCCCTCTGCTGCAAAGTAAAGTAAACCAAAATCAAAACCAACTCCATTCGCAGAAACCGTTTTATCTTCAATACCTAAATCCGGAAAACGATTTAAAACAACTTTAACTGTTAAACCAATCGCGAGTTTTTGTGTCGGATGAAGCCCAAATGCAAAGTTGAAGGCATTTTCCGAGTTTGATAAAGTCTGAGAATGCTGACCGTCCGAATTTCGACCATCGATATCACTAATGCCGGCGTGTATCCAGCTTAGTGCAAACCCGCCATTAAGTGTTTTTTCTCCACTACCACCCGCTACTTTGGGGCGAATTGGCAAGCCAAAACCAATGTAATTAAATTGTCTGTCCAAAGAAAGCGCTCGATAGGATAATTGTAATTGCTTATTTTCCAGAAAGGGTAATCCGGCCGGATTATAATAACTTGACTCTACTCCCTGAGCGAGCCCGGTAAAAGCGCTGCCCATGGCTTTTGCTCTTGCGCCAACACCAAGCCGTAAAAAAGCACCGGCTCTGCCAGCCTGAGAAAAAGCTGTGCTGTTTACACAAACAAGCAGTGTAATAATTAGAAATTTTAATCCGGTTTTGTTCAATTTATTTATCACTATTTAGCTCAATTCATTACAATCAGTTTGCCCCAGAAGGAACCATCTCCATCCAGCTCAATTTGATAAAAGTAAACGCCGTTAGCCACGACTTCGTTATTAGAATCCCGGCCATTCCAAATTTCATAAAAATCCCCGGCAGCAGTCCGGGCTTTATCTTTAGCAACGGTATAAACATCTTCCATCGCAAAATTGTAAATTTTTAATGTTACTCTTGTATCACTTTTCGTATTGTATTGAAACCGCACGAAGCCATCACCCTGCAGTTGGTTGTGTACATTTGGTGAAAATGGATTTGGATAAGCATAAGTTCTCGGTTCTCCATCTTGGCCGGTTTTTTCAAATACTTGAAACACTTCCCAGGTGGCTCCGAAGTTTGCGGTGTTAGCGAGTCCATTTGAGGTAGATACCCACAGATTGTTATTTTCATCCGCAGTTGCGAAAAAAACTTCCTCTGCCAGAATCTGACGAGTGCCTAGCCCATTTTCTATTGGTGGCATTAACAGCCACGTTTCGCCAATGTCAACTGAAATATGCAGTCCCTTTTCTGATGCAGCGAAAACTACAGAATCCATAAAGCCAATGTTGTGGACTGTTTCACCACGTAAACCTGTTTTCCATGAAAAGCCAAAATCTTCACTCCAGGATACACCTCTGAACTCAGAAGTATCACCTGACTCAACCGTTGTTTCTCGCGTGGATGCCCAGATTATATTTTTTCCATTTATTTTCTGATTTGCCAATGAAACTACAAAATTTCCTGAGATGGGTTCGGGCTGATTTTGCCGATTGAAATTTGTCCAGGTTACACCACCATCCACGGAACGATTAATGCCAAGCGCTGTGCCAACCCAAAGCACACCATCGGCATTGGTTACAGCAAACGCACGATGATTTAGTCTTCCGCCCGGATCAAAAATAAAAGAATCGGGTGGTACGATGGACCAGGTTTCGCCAAGGTCGCTTGATTTTCTCAGGCCACCACCAAAACTGGCTATCCAAATTTCATCATCGCGAATGGCCATATCAAAAGTAATATTTTGAACCGGCGTTCCACCAGGCTGCTCAATAAAATGCCAAGTGGCTCCCTCGTCTTGCGAATAGGCGAGGCCTCCTCCTGCTTGTTCAAACCCGAACACTGTCAACGAATCGAACCCGGTTGCAACCCAAATAATTTCATCATTAGCGGCAAGCCCTGAAACGCCCCCATTGCCAATTCCCTGTTCTCTGCCATAAGATAAAAAATTAAGACCGGCATTAGAGGTTTTACTTAAGCCCTGCCCGGTACCAAACCAAATGGTATTGCCGACAGGGACAATATCCTGAACTGTATTGCTGGTGAGTCTTTCTTCCGGTGGCTCGGTTTCCATTTTGAAAGATTTTAGCAAGACTTGTGAGATGCCTGAACTATAAAAAACAAGAGTCATGCAAAACGTAAAATAGGCAATTAGTTTGGTTTTCATTCTAGTTTTCAATTACTTTCCGCTTCTAGAGTTACTATATGTTCAATGATATTACTCAAATTTCCGGAACTATCTGTTGCCTGGAAAATCCACCGAAAGTCTCCGGGATCAATTGGACCTGCCTTTAAGAAAATAATTCTACTATAAATTCCATCACGGGCAGTTATGTCGCCCTTCTCTTGATCCCCATCATCACGTAGGATAATGGGGCTGCTATCGTCTTCATCTCCATTTGGCCTAAAACTTCTAAATTGAACAAGGGCGATACTTTGTAATCCTTGCGGATCACGAACATCCAACGTAATCAAGAACAGTTGGTCTTGATTCAGGTCCGGCGTAATCACAGATGGTGCCACCAAACCTGAAATATACGGCCTATCGTTAAATGCAAAAACCACTTTTTCTTCCAGTACGTTTGATGAAACTCCTGATTTGTCCACAGCTTTAAATTTAATTTGCATTTCCAGCGGAGACATGTTAAATGCAACAGACAAAGGGAAGATAGTACTGAACCTGCCATCGCCTGCAGTTACATCGCCGGAGTTAGTGGTATCGCCATCGTCAAAAAGCTGACGGGGGCTGTTTACAGCCTGAACATTGTTGTTTTCGATCATGACCAAAACAGAATCGATATCCGCCAAACCCTCGGGATCAAAAACATCAGCGGAAACAAAAATTTCATTTGTGTTCGTTACATTAATAATTTTAGGAACCGATGCAGTCGTCACAATTGGATCCTGGCTTATTTTCAATCTGCCTTTAACCGTTTGCACTTTCCTGGTACTGGTGTTCCCAGCTTTGTCGATAGCCTGCACCCTGAAAAAATAACTTCCTAAATTTTTAAAAATGGAGGAATCAAATGAATTTGTGAACACACCATCGCCCGCAATGCCATCACCATTTGTGCCGTCATCATAGAGATGTTTGGTTATGGTCGGCGTTGGATTTGAGGGTGGGAAAAATTCCACGAAGACACTGTCGATGTCACTCAAGCCATCACCATCGCTGACTGCCGCCGCAATTCTATATAAAAAGGCAGAAGAATCAACCGGCGCTGTGGGTGAGGCGATTACTTCTAAAATAACAGGCGCTGATTCACCTATGCCGGCACGAATCAACATAATTGTTGTGACAGATTGGCTGTTAGCGCCACTTTTATCTGAGGCTGAAAATTCA
>JAJDAE010000025.1 GCA_029262035.1 Candidatus Zhuqueibacterota bacterium | reverse complement strand
TGATAAATTGAAATCTAAGCTTCTCCAGTCGCGCAGAATTTGTAACTTAAGCCTAACCAATGCCACTGGGATTGCATCCTTTTCCATGTTCCCATAACATTCCCCCCACCAAAAAAAACTTTTGACTCTGGTCTAACTTTCCTTTATATTCAAACTCTTTCAGGAGGAAGTTTAAACTCAAAGGAGTTGCCCATGTTTTTTATTCAATTCATTAGCAAATTCATTAAAATATTGCGTGCCGGAGAATCCCCGCCCCTCATTGCGGGTGGTATCACCATGGGGTTTATTGTCGGACTGTCGCCTTTTTTGACTCTGCAAAATGTATTTATTCTACTCATCGCGATTTTAACCAAAGTCAATCTCGCGTCGGTTTTCTTTGCAATTTTCCTCTTTGGATTTGTCGCCTTTGTTTTCGACCCTTTGTTTCATAGCCTCGGCTATTTTTTCTTAACTCAAATTGAAGCTTTGCAAGGTTTATGGACAATGATTTACAATTGGCCGCTCGCACCATTTACGAAATTCTACAATACGGTTGTAATGGGGAGCCTGATCACCGTACTGATTTTGGCGGTTCCGATTTATCTGCTTTCAAAAAATGGCATCATCGCTTACCGCAGTTCCTATGCCGAGAAAATTGAAAAGTCAAAATTTATGAAAGCCTTGAAAGGCAATTTTATTGTGAAGGGATACATAAAAATCAGAGATTTGGAGTTTTAAAATGAGACCAAAAGGACTTATCGGATTGGCTGTTATCGCGCTTCTTATCGGACTGTGTATTTTCTTTTTCACCGACAAATTTGTAGAGGGCATGGTAGAAGATGTTGGCGCTTCAGTCGTGGGTGCAAAAGTAGAAATTGACGATTTAAAGTTCAGTTTGCTGGATCTGTCGATTTCAATGGAACGGCTGCAGGTAACAAACCCTAATGACACCTGGAAAAATATTTTTGAAACGCGCCAGCTATCCTTTGCTATGGAAATGGCGCCGCTGTTTCGGAAAAAAGTTATTATAAATGATGTGACGGTGGCTGATGTTCGCATCGGTACCAAAAGAGCGACCAACGGCTACATCCCGCCTGAAGAAACCAGCGATGAACCTGGCTGGGTTGATGATGCTACCGACGGGCTAAAACAACAGGTAGCAGAAGCGCCGGTCTTAAAACTTGGCGCCCTCAAGAAAAAAGTTAATGTCGATAGCTTGATGGCCTTGTTTAATATTCAATCCTTAACTAAAATTGAAGCAGCAAAAACCAATGCACAAACCACCATTACCAAATGGCAAAATGAAGTTGATAATTTTAAACCGCAGGATGACCTAAAAAAAATAGAGCAGGATGTCAACGAAATTAAGTCGGTAAATGTTACTCAGGACATTGCCGGTTTGAAAGAGTTGATTGCCACCGTCGACAAGTCAAAAAAAGTAATTAACTCTCTGAATAAGATTAAGAAAGAACTCAAAACAAAAAAGAAGAATGCCCACAGTGATTTCAAAAATTTGACAGTTCCTTTTTCTTCGGTGGATAATTGGATTAATGAAGATTTTAATTCGATAAAGGCAAAAGCAAATATTGGTGAGTTTAACGCACAAAACATTGGCAAAATGTTATTCGGGGATATCATTGTCAATCCGGTAATACAGGGATTGGAGTACGTAAAGATGGCGCGTAAATATATGCCAACAGCACAGGCATTGATGAGCGCCGGTAAGGTCGAGAAACCAAAGCGTTTTAGGGGTCAGGATATTCGTTTTCCTTTGTTTGACCCAAAGCCTGACTTCTTGCTCCGGGAAATGTTAATCAGCGCTTCCGGGAATCAAGAGGATACCAGTCGAGCGATCAAAGTAAGTGGGCAGGTTCTGGGAATTACCTCGCACCCGGAAGTGTATGGCCGACCCACTGAGTTTAATCTCAAAGCGGCTATTCCTAATTCACCGGCTTACGCAATTACCGGAGATTTGGATCACACCAAAGAAGTGCCTGAGGATCGATTTAATGTAAAAGCTGTAGGCGTACATTTTGGGAAAATTGGGTTGCCAAAGAAACCGTATATGCCCTCAACTATTGTTGCCAACACCGGAGATGTTATGGCTGATTTTAATGTTATTGGCAACAAGATAGATTTACTCATTAGTCTGAATGCCAGCCCGGTTAATTTTCGTTTTGAAGATACGGGTAAAAAGAATGACCGGATTGCCAATGTGGTTGCCAATGTTTTTGGTTCGATAGAGCAATTAAATTTAAAAGCGGGGATAACCGGTACCGGTGATAAATTGAAATTAGTTATTAATTCAAATATCGATAATATTCTTGCCGCCAAACTTAAGGGCATAGTCGGTGAAGCTGCAAATCAAGCGCGTGCTGAAATTAAAAGTCGCATCACTGCTGCTGTTGCACCCAAAAAACGGGAAGCCCTGGCCTTTGTCAATTCACAAAAAGAAAAAGTAACCGCCAAAATTGACAAAATTGAAAAAGAGGTTGATAAACACCTCGCAGCGGTCGAAGCGAAGAAGAAGGAAATAGAAGACGAGATAAAAAAGAAGAAAGATAGCGGGCTTAAAGATGTAAAAGACAAGCTAAAAAAGTTATTTTGATTTGATGAGTACCTTGTTTTCGGAATAAATCTGACTATATTTGATATTAGTTAAAGAAACAAAAAGGAAAAATATGAAAAAAACTATTTTGATATTCACAGGTCTTGCGGTATTTGTGTTGCCCGTCCTGGTACAAGCCCAATGGGCGATTAGCCCGCATGTTGTTATTTCGGTTCCTCGAAATGAGTTTGCCAACGTTGATGAAACCGGCGGTGGGTTTGGGTTAAAGGCAGTTTTATCTCCGGGCTGGCTGGATAAAAAACTCGGCGTTCGAGGTGATTTTGCTTTTATTACTTTTGGCAAAAAAAGATCGGGCCTTGTGGATTCTTTTGGAAATTTCGTGCCGATTGAGTCCAGAAATGAAGGTTTCCGATTAACTCTCGGCCCTGAATTTAGAACCGGACCTCGTAAATGGAAAATTTACGCAGGAATAAATGGCGGCCTCTATTTTTTCAGAACCAATATCACAACTCAATTTTTTGATTTTGGTGGGAATTTTCGTTCGATCTCTGATTCAGAGGATAACAACTTCGCACTTGGTTGGAATGCTACCACCGGACTTCAGTTTGATATTGGTCTTGGCCCCTGGATAGATATTTCTTTCGAGTACCAAACCATTTATGATTTACCAGAACAGTCTCTCGGCGGCGATGACACTGAAATAGATGTCACAATTCCAAATGTTACAGCAAATGAATACACTATCAAATTTGGTGTAATCTTTTTCCTGAAATAGATGTATTATTTCTTGGGCAGTTCAGGCTTCGGGTTTGAATTGCCCAAATCTACCGCTACTTTCCAGCTTCCGTCCTTCTGTTTTTTCCAAACGTTTAGATACTTGCCATGGCGTACCTCTTTATCACCGTCTATTTTAAATTCATAATAGCCCCAGGTATATCCCATGTCTCCATACTTTGCAACTTCGGCGTGTTGCGGATACCAGGATAGCTCGTAGTCGTAATCTGTTTGCATATTATCCCGAACCGCTTTACGGCCATATATTGGGGAAGCACCTGCCGGTAACTGAAGCGCGTCTTCCGTCATAAATTCAAAAAAAGCATCTGGCGCATTTGTTTGAACTGATTTTGCTGAAAAGGCTTTGTCTATTTCTAATAAAATTTCTGCTTCAGCTTTTGTGTCTACATTTTTACAGGAAATAAAAAGAGTTAAAGCTAAAATGACTGCAACGTTGATTTGCATGGTTTTCATGTTTCCTCCCGGAGAATTATAAAACTGGTTTTTAAGTGCAAACTTAAATCGAATTAGCCTGTCTAACTATTTGAAAATTTAATTCAAAATAGAAAGGACAAATTAAATGAAAACATTTTTAGGGAAAAAAGCTAATTTATTTGCCGTGTTTTGCCTGCTTGTATTCCAGGCCAACCTTGCTTTTTCAAAAGAAATCAACAAAACTTTTAAAGGTGTCTCTGAAATCAAAATTCAGATTGTGAGCGGCGATTGCTTTATTCAAAAATCTTCTAACAATGAACTTAAAGTTTCCGTGAGTTATACCTTCGATGAGCGAGACTTTGAAGCTGATTTTAACCAAATCGGAAAAAGACTGAATGTTTCTGAAAATTTCTATGGTAGAAATAACCATGGTAAGTCTGTCTGGAAAATATGGGTGCCCTCAAACGTAGATGTGGATTTTTCGTCTGCTTCCGGTGACTTGGCGCTGACAGATGTTTCCGGTAATGTGGAAGGGCAAACGGCTTCGGGCGATATGTCGGTTGCAAATGTTTCGGGGGACGTGCGGTTTCAGGCTGCCAGCGGAGACATTGAAGCCACTGATATAAAAGGTGACGTCAAAATCAATACAGCATCAGGAGATATTATGCTTGAAAAGGTGGGCAGGGAAACCGAAGCCAACGTCGCCAGTGGGGAGATTACAATTAAGAATTCCAAGGGTGCGTTTGAGCTAAGTGCCGCCTCAGGAAATATCGAAATTGAATCCGCCACAGGTGTTTTTGAAATAAGCACGGCTAGTGGGGATATTTCGTGCGATGCACTTGAAATTACCGATGGCAGTGAATTTGAAGCTGCTTCCGGTGATGTTGCGGTAAGTCTGGCAAAAAGTCCTGTGGCGGATATTTCTTTGTCGGCAGCTTCGGGAGATTGCAAGCTGGATTATGGCGATAACAAAATTTTGGGTTACATCAGAGTGAGCGCAAAGAACCGTAACGGTTATGTAAAAGCGCCCTTTAAATTTGATAATGAAAAAGTGTATGAAAAGTGGGGACGCGAGTTTGTGACCAAAACCGCAAAACGGGGAGATGGCCCTGCGGTTGAGCTGAACTCTGCCTCGGGTCGTGTGACTCTGGCACAAAATTAATTTTTTTGAAAAAGTGAGAGAATACATGGTCTAAGTGTGTCTTATATTACAAGCGATCAGATGTTTTAGTATCGAAATTGCCGCCTGAACTCTCCTTCCTCCCTTTGAAATTCAGGCGGCTTTTTTGTATCTTGCTTGTTTCAAGTAATCCTCAATTTCGTAGCTTACAGGCTTGACTTTTTCTCACCGTTTTAGTACCATTGAAAAAGAGTATTCTTACTTATGCCTAAGACTTTTTGACTATGAATCTAAATTTATATTATAAGGAAGGACTCATTTTATTGAGTCTTTTTTGCGTTATGAATACCTCCCGCAGCATTTCTCAAACTAAAGAGCCGGAAGCAAAGAAGCCGAGTGTTGAATCAATCACCGCAGTAAGTAAAAACGTGATTCATGTGAAATTTGATGCCAAAGCACCGCAGCTAACAAAAGCTGATATTCAATGTGACAGAGAGCTTTCCATCAAGAGTTTTAAAATTGAATCTGACAAAATTGTTCTGACAACAAGCGAAGTTGATTACAAATACAACTATATCATCGATGTAAAAGGTTATGCCCGATTACCGGTTGATCTCAGTCTCTTGTGGCAGAATTTGTATTCCGATAAACCGCTCGGCTTTTCCGTGGAAAGCGGACGAACCGTTTTTCGTTTGTATGCGCCGCGAGCACACTCAGTTAAACTGGTCATTTTTGATAATCATGATGATGAAGCCGGCGCCGAACACATGATGGTAGCAGATGCAGATGGCGTCTGGGAGGTTGCTCTGGCTGGCGAATGGTGGGGCAAATATTATGGCTATAAAATTGATGGCCCTCGCGATAAGTTTGAGCAGTATAATCCGGAGCTGGTGATTGCTGATCCATATTCTGTTGCTGTGGCCAGTAAAAATAGCTATCGTCATGAGGCCAAAAGCATCATCCTTAAAACTGATGATTACGATTGGGAGGGAGATATCCCCGTTAATCTTCCCCACGAAGATTTAATTATTTATGAAATGCATGTCCGGGATTTGACAGTCCATCAGTCGTCAGGACTGCAAAACGGAAAAGGAACCTACCGTGGTCTGGTTGAAAAACAAGGCGCGGGAGGTATTAACCATATTCTCAATCTTGGGGTGAATGCGGTTGAGTTGCTGCCTTGCCAGGATTTCGGCAATATTGAAATCCCTTATGGTATAGAAGTGAATGGCGTCACCAACACCTGGAATCCTTACGCAAGAAATCACTGGGGTTACATGACATCTTATTTTTTTGCGCCGGAGTCTTATTACGCGTCCAATGGAACGATGCAACCCGATGAATATAATGGCATCCACGGCCAGCAAGTGCAGGAATTTAAGGACATGGTGAAGGCCTTTCATCAGGAGGGTGTGGCAGTTCTGATGGACGTGGTTTACAACCATGTTTCTCAGTATGACTTTAACCCGTTTAAATATGTGGACAAGCAAGTCTATTTTCAACTTGATGGGAATTTGGACTATCTCAGTGCGAGCGGCTGTGGCAACGATTTTAAAACCGACGCCAAAATGGCGCGCCGCATGATTATCGATAGCATAAAATATTGGATGCAGGAATACCACGTCGATGGCTTTCGTTTTGACCTGGCAACCATGCTCGATTGGCAAACCATAGAAATGATTGTAAAGGAAGCCAGAAAAATTAACCCCAATGTTATTTTAATTGCCGAACCCTGGGGCGGCGGTAAATACGATCCTGGCGGTTTTTCGAAACGAGATATGGGTGCATGGAATGATATTTTTCGTAATGCGGTAAAAGGCCAGAATCCGGTGGATGGCCATGGTTTTATTTTCGGGAAATATTATGGCGACAATGATGAGCAGTCCATGCAGGCTTATATAAAAGGCTCACTTATCGCCGATAAACTTCCGTTTCAAAACAAGGCGCATTCCATCAACTACCTTGAATCACACGACGACAACACAATGGGTGACTTTATCCGCATCGGTCTGGGAAAAGTTAAGCCGGAGAAGAAAGTAACCGATCTGGCGAAGCATGCCAAACTTACGAAAACGCAGTTGCAGCTTAATAAACTGGCAGCAGTTTTTTTGTTCACCAGTCAGGGAGCGGTTATGTTGCACGAGGGTCAGGAGTTTGCCCGAAGTAAAGTCATCGCGGAAAACAAGTATTCAAAATTACATTCTGGCACTATCGATCATAATTCATACGATAAAGACAATGAAACCAACTGGCTCAACTTTGAGCATAAAGTTTTGAACCAGGGACTGGTTGATTTTTATAAGGGCTTAATCGCAATGCGCAAAGCTTATTCAGCCTTTCGGCGTACGGATTCTGAAAAAATTATTTTTCTCGAAAGCTCAGTCAAACCATCTGTTGGATTTACGCTGCCAAATGAAAATTTTGATGAGACTGCGGGTTTCGCCGTTTTAATCAACCCGAATCCAAAGAAAATAGCTGAGTTTGAATTGCCTGAAGGCAACTGGACAAAAATTGTTGACGGCAAGCGTGCGGGTACAAAACCATTTGGGAAGAGCTTTGATGGACTTATTTCCGTTCCTGCCAGAACTGCTTTTGTTTTGATGAGAAGGTGAAGAAATGAACCGTGACCAAATGTTGGAACAAATCAAATCCAATAAAGAAATCTGGGATTTTGTCATTATTGGCGGTGGCGCTACG
>JAJDAE010000240.1 GCA_029262035.1 Candidatus Zhuqueibacterota bacterium | reverse complement strand
CGTCGAGGTTCTGAAAAATATTAACCTTGAGATGAAAACCGGAGAAGCGCTGGCTATTACCGGCCCTTCCGGCTGTGGCAAAAGTACGCTGCTGCACATTATCGGGACGTTGGATACGCCCACTTCCGGTGAAATCGAAATCAATGGTCAGGATCCGACTTTGTTCACTGAACCGGAACTGGCGCAATTTCGGAATTCACAAATAGGTTTTGTGTTCCAGGATCACCACTTGCTACCGCAGTACAATGTGCTGGAAAATGTACTGATGCCGACTTTCGCGTTTAAAAATGAACAGGTAGACAAACAGCAGCGTGCGACTGAATTGTTAGAACAAGTCGGACTTGCCGAGCGTTTAGAGCACCGTCCTGCAGAGCTTTCCGGCGGTGAACGTCAGCGCGTGGCCATTGCCCGGGCGTTGATCAATAAGCCGGACGTTCTGCTGTGCGACGAGCCCACCGGTAATCTCGACGGAAAAACCGCCGATTCTGTTGCCGATTTATTTTTTGAACTGCATGAAAAAGAGAAAACTATCCTCATCGTCGTGACCCATAATCCTGAATTGGCAAAACGGTTTGCCAGAAGAATTCAACTGCAGGAGGGTACGTGCGTCGAACTTTAAGCCATTATTGGCGAATCAATCTTGCGGTTATTTTTGCCGCTGCCGTAGCAACAGCCGTGCTTACCGGCGCGCTGCTTGTGGGCGATTCCGTGCGCGGCAGTCTGCGCGATTTAACCCTCGACCGCCTTGGTGATATCGATTATGTTTTAGTCCGCCCTGATTTTTTTCGTGCACCTCTGGTAGATGCTTTAGGTCAGAGTCCCGGGTTTAATGGCAATTTTGAAAAAGCCGCTCCGTTTATTTTGTTGAATGGCACCACCGTACATTCGTCGTCGAAGGCGCGTGCATCGCGCGTAAATATTATCGGACTGGATCAAGGTTTTTTAGAAATGTATGACTCCGGTACTGAACTTGTACCCAGTCTTGAAAAGCAATCCGGCCAGATTTTTCAGTCCATCATTATTAACCAGTCGCTGCAAAAAGAGCTCGGCGCACAAGTAGGCGACCAGATTCTGATTTCAGTTGAAAGGCCCAGCGACATCGCCCGCGGCTCGTTGCTCGGCGATAAAGATACGGAGGATGTGATCGAGTCCATCCGCCTGACCTTGAACAAAATTATTCCGGATGAGGGCATTGGCCGCTTTGGCATCCGGCCGCATCAGACTTTGCCGCTGAACGCTTATGTTGCTTTGCCGGTCATTCAAAAGCAAGTGGAGCAGGAGGGAAAAGTCAATGCGATGGCTATTGCTCAGAAAACTGACACCGGCCTTGCGGATAAATCATCAGACTTATTGTTCGCGCTAAAATCCAACTTAAAGTTTGAAGACCTGGATTTGAAAATCATCGACACCGAAACCCATTTTGTGGTTGAGAGCAAGTCCTCCATTTTATCAGAAAATCTGGTTCAAATCATCAAACAAACGGCACAGGAAATTCAGGCGCCGGCGTTGACCAGCTTCACCTATCTGGCCAACCGCATGGAAGCAAACGGCAATTTGCTGCCGTATTCAACGGTTGCGGGCATTGAGTTCAGCGAAGTTGGCGCCTTTGGTGGATTGCATCACCCGCCGCAAAAGTTAGCCGCACTTGGAAATAATCAAATTCTTTTGAATACTTGGGCTGCCAAAGATTTAAAAGTAAAAATCGGGGATACCCTCAACATGGCGTATTTCGGCGTGGGCGCACGCGATGAATTATTTGAAAAGCAACAGCGCTTTGAAATTGCCGGTGTTCTCAAAATGGCCGGACTTACTGCCGATCGAACCTTAACGCCCAATTTTCCCGGTATGGCCGATGCCGATAACATGGTTGATTGGGATCCACCATTTGAGGTGGATTTGGATTTAATCCGTTCCAAGGATGAAACTTACTGGGATAATTATCGCGGCACGCCCAAAGCATTTGTCTCCCTGCAGGCCGCTCAGAATTTATGGGGCAGCCGGTTCGGCAGCATAACCTCAGTAAAAATTGCTGAAGCGCCGGCATTGAGCCTGGCGCAGACCAAACAAATGTTTACCGGGCAGCTTCTACTTAAAGCAAACCCTGAAGAATTTAATTATGGATTTCAACCCGTAAAAAAACAAGGTCTGGCAACCGCATCAGGAGCAACTGATTTTGGCGGACTGTTCATCGGTTTTAGCCTTTTCCTCATCATCTCTGCCGCATTGCTGGTAGGACTTTTGTTTCGCCTTGGTATTGAAAACCGCGTGCGTGAAATTGGCATGCTGCTGGCGACCGGCTGGCGTGCCCGTAAAGTCCGGTTTCGTTTTTTGCAGGAAGGCGTTTTGTTGGCTGCAATTGGTGGCCTGCTCGGACTTGGCGGCGCTGTTTTTTACGCCTGGCTGATGATGGCCGGTTTACGCACTTGGTGGGTCGCAGCGGTCGGTTCGCCATTTTTGTTTTTACATGTTGAAAGCATGAGCCTCTTGACCGGTTACTTCATTTCGTTGGCCGTGGTTTTGTTTTCCATCTGGCTGGGGTTTCGTAAATTGAGTAAAATTCCACCACCGGCCTTGCTATCCGGTGTGACCACTTTGGAGAGAAAAAAGAAATCTAATCGCCGCACCAAAATCACGGCTTATATTTCGCTGCTTTTCGCCTTCGGTTTAATCGGGCTGTCTTTTGGAATGGAACCTTCACAAGCTTCCGGTCTGTTTTTTGGCGTAGGGGCATTACTTTTAATTTCCGGACTGGCGATTTTTTCGCTCTGGCTCAATGGCAAACACAAGGCGATTACTAAAAACACCGGGGCATCCACAATCATTAAAATTGCCGGACGCAATAGTCCGCGTAATCCCGGCCGCAGTATGTTGAGCGCTGCGTTGGTTGGCTGCGCCTGTTTTGTCATTGTGGCGGTGGGCGCCAACCGCGTAGATTTTGGCACTGAATTGCTGCAAAAAGATTCCGGTGCTGGCGGCTATTCTCTGATTGCGCAGTCCGACATTCCCATCAACTATGATCTGGATACTGAAAAAGGCCAGCTTGCTCTCGGTTTTTCGGATGATGATTTGGAGTTGCTGGAACAAGCGGAAATCATGCCGTTCCGATTTTTGCCCGGCGATGACGCCAGTTGTCTGAATTTGTACCAGGTTGAAAAACCGCGCATTCTGGGGACACCGCAAACACAAATTAAGCGTGGCGGTTTTAGTTTTCAAAGTGTTTTGAAGACTGAAACCCATAAGTCGGAAAATGACTGGGAATTGCTTAATCTTGATTTGGGCGAAAATGTCATTCCGGTGTTTGGCGATATGAATTCCGTGATGTGGATTTTACATTCTGGATTAGGTAAAGACATTGAAATTAAAAACGAGTTTGGCCGGACGATTAAATTGCGTTTCGCCGGACTTTTGCAGAAAAGTATTTTTCAAAGCGAGCTGCTGATGTCTGAGGAAAATTTTCTAACGCATTTTCCAAGCCAGAACGGTTATGGCTATTTTTTGGCGCAAACGGCACTGGATAAAACTACGGAAATCGCTACCGCGCTTGAAAAGACGCTGTCCGATTACGGTTACGATTCTTCCACCACACGTGAGCGGTTGCTGAATTTTCAGGCGGTTGAGAACACTTATCTTTCAACCTTTCAGACTTTGGGCGGTCTGGGACTTTTGCTTGGTACCCTCGGCCTCGGCATGATTTTAATTCGAAATGTACTGGAACGCCGCGGCGAGCTGGCTACCTTGCGCGCCTTTGGCTTTAAGCAGGCAACTTTGGCCTGGATTGTCTTTTCAGAAAACGCTTTTTTGCTGGCGTTGGGAATTTTTATCGGCACCGTTTCGGCGGTAATTGCCGTGGCGCCACACATAATCACCGGCGGTTCTAATGTGCCGTGGTTTTCGCTCACCCTGACCCTGCTTTTGGTGTTTGGGGTTGGTATGCTTGCCAGTTCTGTGGCGGTTAATAAAGCATTGAAGATTCCGTTGTTGCCTGCGTTGAGGGCGGAGTAGGAGTTAAAGTTTCAGATTAGCGATATGAAGTTTATAATTATTGTAATTTTGAAGCGCATCTATCATGCTTTGCATTGTTTTGACAAGTTATGTGATTGAACGAATTATGGATATTAAATTGCTTATTGATGAAAAACTGAGTAAGTGGTTGAAAATTTATTAAACGTATTTCCTTATGCGTGTGTTTGGGGCGGAGTAGCCAATAATCAAAATAAGCGTTTGTAAAATTAGAAAAAATTTGCAAATTAGGAATTCAGACTACTTGAGTGATGGCAGAAGATTAAACTGGAGATATTTGAATGAATCTTAAACAAATAGAAAATGAAGCGCTTCATCTATCCGAAGAAGAACGTGCAGAATTAGCGCAGAAATTATTGCTAAGTTTGGACTTGCCGTCCGAGGATGAAGTAGCAGAAGATTGGTTGAAAGAGGCACAGCGTAGAGCTGAAGACCTTGATGCAGGTGTTGTACAGCCAATACCTGCCGAGGAAGTCAGGCGAAAAGTACAGGCTCTTTTGAGGTGACCTATTTTTTTTACCCTGCGGCAGAGTCCGAGCTTCTTGAGATCGTTGCCCGTTATGAATCCAAAAAGCCGGGACTTGGTGCAGTATATTTTGCAGAGTTCGAAAAAAATATGACTTATATTTGTGAAGCGCCAAATAGATATCCGGTAGAATTGAAGCCTGATATACGGCGCAAAGTAATGAAGAAATTTCCATTTACTATTTTATACCGGGAAAAATTAAACTCTATACAAATTTTAGCACTTGCTCATCATCGTCGACGGCCAGCATATTGGTTAGGTAGGGTTGGGTAAATTATAGACCAATAATGAAATTATATCAAAAATTATTGTAGATAAATCTACTTATGATGAATCCTTTGTTAGAAATAATATTCGAAATAAAAAATTGACTACTAAAACCACTTCTAAAAAACACGCTCCCTCACCTCCCGCAACCCCATTGCTCGGCCACATCCCGAAAATGGCCAAAGACCCGCTTGGGTTTGTCTGGGATTCTGCCATGAATTATGGCGATGTGGTGCGGCTGCAGCTTGGTCCCAAATCTTTTTACCTGGTCAACCACCCGGATTATATCAAATCCATTTTGCAGGATAATTATAAGAATTTTGTTAAGGGCTACGACCTTGTGGAACCAGTGACCGGTAGGGGTTTGCTTATCAGCGAAGGCGAGTTTTGGAAACGTCAGCGCAAGTTGATTCAGCCTGCATTTCACCGGCAGAAAATCGCCGCACTCATCTATGGCATGACCCAAAATATTGATGCGCATTTATGCGATTGGCAAAAAAATGTGGATTCCGGTGAACCACTCGATATCGAAGCGCAGATGTTTAAAATTACGCGCTACAATTTAGTCCGTACCTTGTTTGGTTTTGAAATGGGTGATGAGGTAGACAAAGCCGGAGAGGCGTTCGAGGTGTGCCTGGAATATTTACAGGCGCTGATGAAAGCGCCGTTCAAAGTGATGACTTATCTGCCGACCCGAACTAATTTTAGATTTAGAAAGGCGCGTAAAGTTTTAGACCGTCTGGTTTATTCTATGTTGGAGAAGAAAAAAAATAGCGGTGCCGAAGGCAGTGATTTATTTTCCATGCTGCTGCGGGAGCAGAGCATCGCAAATGACACCATGACCGACAAAGAGCTGCGCGACGAAGTC
>JAJDAE010000239.1 GCA_029262035.1 Candidatus Zhuqueibacterota bacterium | reverse complement strand
GGCTATCCTCTGCCCATTATATTGAACCCGGACATCATACACAACTTTACTGCCTTTTAATACTCCTTTAGTCACTGACATAACGGATGATAAGTTAAAATTAAAATTTACAAAGTCAAGAAATTTTGATTTTTGCTCGTCCACAAACACATCCAGATCAAAGATGTCATAGAGGCGTTTTTTATGTCTGGTAATCTGGTTTGTATGACCTCTCCTGCGATTCTGAGGTATTGAAGTTTTCGTTCTGATATACCCAAATAAAAAACGGCTTCCTCGGGCGTTAACAATCTTTTATCCAGAATTCTTGGAATCACCATAACTATTAACCCAGAGCTCGTTCATGTTGTAAACTCAATTCCCCTGCCTTTCGTGACAACTGTCCAGGTGCATAATCCAATGTCGATGTCTTCTGCTGTTCAATCTGTACTTCTTCAGTAAACTGTGCTTTATCGTTTTTATAAATATGCAAGTATTGCCGGACTCTGCTGGCCGCAATAAAGAGCGAGTTATAATTCGCACCCTTTCTCGTATCCGCTTGGTAGATGACGGCATGTGCTTCCTGGCTTTGTGCCTTGAAGTTTGTAATCGTATAACCGTGATCCAGATTAATCTTTATAGTTTTGATTCTCTGCTTCTACATGGAGTCGAGTAAAATATTTCGTATGAATTATTGTGGACGGATTTATAAGCTTGTAACTACTCGACCGTCTGTATTAAGACTTTAGGAGAGACACCGATACGGTAATAAAGGCAAACAACCTGAAAAGGGAAAAAATAGAAATGAAACCAAAAACAGTATATCTTTTTATTCTGCTCTCAATGCTGTTGGGGATTGCGAATTTGTCGGCTCAGACCCAAAGTGAGCTGTCCATCCATGGTTTTGGAGGGTGGGTGTATGGCCTTACTGACGGCAACCATTACATAGGAAGTACAAATGAGGGCTCCTACGATCAAAGCTCATTCTCCCTCAATATAAACGCTCTTGTTTCCCAACATTTCAGTGTACATTCACAGGTAGAGTGGATTCAAGGTGAGGAGATAGACGAGGTAGAGTTGGATTTTTCATTCGCCCAGTGGAAATTTTCAGAATTTTTAGAGTTCCGACTGGGACGCGTTAAACACCCATTCGGGATTTTTGCGGAAACTTTTGATGTGGGAACAGTCAGGCCTTTCTATAAACTTGCTCAAGGGTATTATGGAAGCACAGGAATAGTAGCTGAATCCTACCAGGGTATTGGTCTAACCGGTATGCATTTTTTTGAAAATGACTGGGGGCTCAGATATGACGTTTATGGTGGTGAAATACAGTTTACTACAATGAATCCGGCCGAACTTCTTAGGGAGTCCGATGATTCCAACTTTCTACAAGTAGAGGAAGAGAGCGAAGTTCATAATATGGTGGGCATACGGCTCACCCTTTACGCACCGCTGTCAGGCTTAGATTTTGGGATTTCAGTTTATTCCGGTTCCGAAGAAACCGAAGAAACGGAAGAAACCGAAGAAACCGAAGAAACCTTTGACCACTTTGCATATAGCTTTTTCGTTGATTATTCTACGGATGGCTGGGCTCTACGCGGCGAGTATGGGTATCTTGACCAGGGCCGGAAACACAAAGCTGAGACCTTTTATCTGGAAGGAACTCATAACTTCAGTGAGCACTGGCAAGCTGCCATTCGTTATGATTGGTTAGATAGTGAGTTGATTCATACTGAGAATGTAAATCTTAGTGCTGCCCATTCTTTATCAGAACATAAAGATTTGGCCATGGGCCTAAACTACTGGTTCAACACAAATTATGTTTTGAAGCTCTCTTATCACATTGTTAGTGGCAATCATTTTGCCCAACCTGACGATGTTGCAGATGCTGTGAAAAATGGCACTCTGGATACATCCACAAAAGGCGTTATGGTCGGTGGCCAATTTAGTTTTTAGGCCATAAATGATCTGCAGCCCATTTAACAGGTCAAGGAAGGAAAATTGATAATATGAAAGCAGCAATACATTTGAGCCTTTCTGTATTTTTACTCTTTTCAGGAGGATTATTAAAGGCTCAAAAAGTGGTGTCTTACAAGGTCATCGTAAATTCATCGAATTCTCTTTCCTCAATGAAAAAAGGAGATTTGTCTAAGTTTTTCTTGAAAAAGAAACAAAAATGGCCGGATGGTAAGGACGTACTTTGTGTGGATTTAGCTGTAGATTCTTCCATTCGAAAAAAATTTTCGAAGGAAATTCACGGAAGGACAGTATCGGCTATTAAAGCGTACTGGCAGAAACAGATTTTTTCAGGCCGGGGGGTACCACATTTGGAGTTAGACTCTGAGTCAAAAATTTTGAAACACATCCATGACAATCCAACTGCCATTGGTTATGTGGCAGCACCAACATCACTAAGTAAATTCAAAGTTAAGGTTATTAATATCGAGGAATAGTTTGTAACACAATGAAGAATTATCTTACGACTTTAACGGTAAAACACAAGATTGTGTTTGTGCCCCTGTTAGCTACTATTGGTTTTCTTCTGGTCTTCATGGTAGCGCATTTCTATGGCAAACGCAATGAAACGCTTTTGAACCAAATCGAAAGCAGGCTTGTCCCTGCATTGGAATTAAGCCGCAATTTGGAGCAGATACTCACCAATATTCAACGTGACCTTCAGGATGCAGTCGCCAGCAGTGATGAGATTGAGGTGATGGCAACAGCAATTCAACGTGACAAATTCCTCAGTCAACTTGAAAAAGGAGAGAATAATAATATTATTGAGGCCACAGAAAAAAAACTGCTCAAAAATAAGTTTGATGAATATTACAAACTCGCGAAGGAAACCTCGAACAGCATGATTGCCGGAGAGACAGGCGAGGAGATCATTAAAACATTGACAGAGATGACCCAAGAATACAATCATCTCAAGAAAAAGCTTCAAACGAATAGCAAAATTTCAAAAGATAAAATACATGTGTTTTTTGAGATGACCCAACAAAATAGTTTTAAATCCCAGATGACAATTGGTTTAGCTATTATGCTCAGTATTATTGGACTTATTGCGTCAACAAAAGCCACCAACTCATCGGTTATACAACCATTGCTTGAACTAGTCAGTTCAGTAGGCAAAATTGCTGAGGGGAATTATGAGGAACGAGCTGCCATCATTGCCAACGACGAAATAGGTTATTTGAGCAACGCTTTTAACAACATGGCAAAAAGAATTAAGATGACGATAAGTAATTTGCAGGATACAGCACGGGAACTCGGCACAGCCAAAGAAATAGCCGAAAAGGCCAGCGCGGCCAAGAGCGAATTTTTAGTCAACATGAGCCACGAAATTCGCACGCCTTTAAATGCTGTGATGGGGATGACGGACTTAACTCTTGAAACAGAGCTAAATTCCGAACAGCTTGATTACTTAACTGTGGTTCAATCCTCTTCAGAAAGTCTTCTTAGCCTGATTAATGATATTCTCGATTTTTCCAAAATTGAAGCTGGTCAGGTCGAGATTGAGCAGACAACATTTGATTTTCGCACAATCGTGGAAGACGTGGCCGATATGTTGAGTGTTCGTGTAGATGCAAAGGGGCTTGAAATACTATGTTACGTCGAGCCGGATTTGCCGTTGTGGGTAGTTGGCGACCCGACTCGCTTGCGCCAGATACTGGTAAATTTAACCGGCAATGCCATTAAATTTACCGAGAAAGGGTTAGTCTCCATCAAAGTTGAAGCCATGCAGCAAGCGGCCGAAGAAGTTGACAAAGAGAACAATGTCGGACTTCATTTTATGGTAACGGATACTGGTATTGGGATTTCCAAAGAGCAACAAACAAAAATTTTTGAGAAATTTTCTCAGGCTGATAGCTCCACTACGCGCAAGTTCGGCGGCACGGGACTGGGCTTGAGTATTTGTAAATCGCTGATTAAGCTCATGGGAGGCCGCCTGTGGTTGGAAAGTAAACCGGGACAAGGCAGTACGTTTCACTTCGAATTGAAGTTGCCACTTGGCAAAAGTAACGAGGTAGAAGGTTTTGACCGCAACGGGCACAATTTCAAGGATATTTCCGTTTTAGTGATTGATGACATTAGCACCAACCGGTTTATACTGCAAAAAACGTTGGCGGTCTATGGTATTAAAGTTAAGGAAGCCGAAAGCGGCGCTCAAGGGCTTTCGTATTTGCATGATTCAAAGCAACGATTTGATTTGATTATTCTTGATCACCAGATGCCGGAGATGGATGGCGTTCAGGTAGCACAGGCCATACGACAAGAGACTAAGTTCGATTCGCTCAAAATAGTCATGCTTTCTTCCTGGGGTGGGTTGAGTACGCAAATTCAACAGGATTTAGATATTGCCTATTCTGTGACAAAGCCAATCAAGCAATCCCAACTGATTGAGATTTTGATGAAGGTCTTAAACGGCAATGAGCTCGAATCCGAAACCTCTGTCAAGGTTGTAGAATCTATTCATGATTCACAATTTAGTTTACCACATAAAGTGCTTTTGGTTGAAGATAACCCGGCCAACCAAAAGTTAGCTAAAAAGTTATTGGAAAAGGCAAACTACGAAGTTGAAGTTGCTGAAGATGGCCAACTGGCAGTTGAAGCTGTAGAGAGATTCCATTATGATCTGATATTGATGGACATTCAGATGCCAGTCATGGATGGATTTGCAGCCACTAAGAAAATTCGATCGGCAGAGCATGATCTGCAGGAAGCGCGTATACCTATCGTCGCTCTGACTGCGCATGCCATCTCGGGCTACCGTGAGAAATGTCTGCGTTATGATATGGATGATTTCATAACCAAACCTATAAAAAAGAAGATCTTATTAGATGCGGTTAAGACATGGATAGATCCTCGTCCGGTCATTCTCTGCGTCGATGACATAGCAGATAATCGCAATTTGCTAAAAAGTTATTTGAAAAAGGCGCCGGAATATAGACTTGTCTTTGCCCAAAATGGCCAAGAGGCTATTGATACTTTTGAAAGTCGTACAATATCTCTTGTTTTGATGGATATGGAAATGCCGGTGATGAACGGATATGAAGCCACTGCCGGGATTAGGAGTTTAAAAAATGGCAAACATATTCCGATTATCGCATTAACGGCGCATCAGGGACAAACTGAAATAAATAAGTTCTTACAGGCAGGATGTACAGATTATCTTGAAAAACCAATTCGAAAGAAAAGCCTATTGAATATAATAGAACAATATCTTGGCAAACCTTCTTTGATTGAGTCTGTTGATTTTAATGAGAACGATAGAGTAGTGACACTCTAAGCTCGCCGGCATATCCCTTAGCTATAGACTTAAAGAATCCCTGAAACGCCACTTGGAGATAGCCAAGTTGATTCATCAGAATGATTTAAGCGAAGGTTTTTGAGATGTATCCACAATGCGCCTGGCAAGAGCGATACGCTCATCATCCGGCAATTCATACATTTCACTGGAAACGCAAACTGCAAAAAGTCCGAACGACCCGGACTCGATGTACTAATCTGTCAACCTATCGACGCCTGGCCAATCAATATATTTGCCATCTTTGAAAGGCGTTAACATCAACGGCCAATTGCTAGTTGTTTTCGTTTGATTTGTCATGTTTCGTTCCATCGCTTAGTTTATCTAGAATTCAAAGTCTTGAGCTTTCGCATCGTTTCCAGCGCACCCCGTCCAAAAGTATCGTACAATTTTTTGTATTCAGTATAAACTTTTTGGTAAACATCATGGGATAAGGGGTTTGGCGAATAGACTTTGTCTTTCAAGCGTGCCATGGACTGAGTTGCCTGCACAAATGTATCATATCCCCCCTGCTGCGCACCCGCAGCAACACAGCCGGCGATGGCCGCCCCCAACGCTGCCGCTTGCGAAGATTCAGCCACCTTCAGTGTCCGGCCGGTAACGTCGGCATAGATTTGTAGAAGCAGCTCATTGTTTTCCGCCAGGCCGCCGCACGCGTAAAGTTCGTCGATTGCAATGTCCTGGTCGGTGTGATTTTCGATGATGGCCAGGGTGCCAAATGCAGTGGCTTCAATTAAAGCACGGTAGATTTCTTCCGGCCGTGTGGAAAGCGTCATCCCCAGCATGAGTCCGGACAGGTTGGCGTCCATCAAAGTGGAGCGGTTGCCATTCCACCAGTCCAGAGCCAAAAGTCCACCTGAGCCAGGCGGTACTTTGGCGGCAAGCTTTTCCATGTATTGAAAAATATCCTGATTGTCAGCTTTGGCTTTAGCAGTGTAAGATTCTGGAACCTGGTTTTTCATAAACCAGGCAAAAATATCGCCCACCGCTGATTGTCCGGATTCGTAGGCAGCGAAGCCCGGAGCAATACCATCTTCAACAATCCCCGCAACTCCTTTTGCCAGAATATTTTTATCGTTCATTACAAGGTGGCAGGTGCTGGTACCCAGGGCCAGTACCATTTTGCCGGCGTCTGCAACCGAGCAACCCAAAACTCCCGCGTGGGCATCGATAACTGACACAGCCAGAGGCGTCTCCGGCAGTAATCCCAACTTTTCTGCCCACTCCGGTGTTAATCCGCCGGCCGCCTTACCGAGGGGATAAATGCCGCCGGTGAGTTTTTGCGCCACAAAATCGCCAAACTCGGGGTGAAGCTCCTGAAGAAATTCCTTCGAAGGATACCCCTCGCTCTTGCTCCACATACCTTTGTACCCAGCCTGGCAAGCGCTGCGCCGTTCATTGCCACAAAGCTGCCAGACGACCCAGTCCCCGGCTTCAATTATCTTGTCGGCCCTATTATAAACAGCCGGCGCCTTGCGTAACATTCGCAGGGCTTTGGGAAACATCCACTCCGATGAAAGTCTGCCACCGTAACGCGCCAGAAACGATTCTTTTCTTTGTTCAGCCAACTCGTTCATTTCTTCTGCTTCCGGCTGGGAAGCATGATCTTTCCAGAGTTTAACCCAGGCAAAAGGTTCATTCGCAAACTCAGGAAGCGTACAAAGCGGTGTGCCATCGGAGGTGATTGGCAGTACGGTTGACGCGGTGAAATCCACGCCAATGCCGACGATTTGCTCAGGCTTCACACCTGCCTGCTGCATCGCCTGCGGAACGACTTTCTCCAAGACCGTCAGATAGTCCAGCGGATCCTGCAAAGCTGTTTCCGGTTCAAGTGGTGTGCCATCTGACAGTTCGCGGTCAATCACACCGCTGGGGTAGCGCTCAACCGCAGTG
>JAJDAE010000238.1 GCA_029262035.1 Candidatus Zhuqueibacterota bacterium | reverse complement strand
AAATAAATTCCATTTACAGATGAACCGCTGGGGTGGCGCCAAGTTAGACGGAAAATTTTCTCCGGAAAAAGGAATTGTCGGAACACTCAAACATCACGGCATGACCGAAGACCTGACCCTGTACAAAATTCCCAATCGCAGTGACAGGGATATTCTTAATTTGCTGACAACCGGAAAGCTTGCAACCAATCCACCCTATCAAAGTGAATTTATGAGCGTGCTCATCCACCAGGGCGTCGATAAAGCAACACAACTCCAAAAGGCAGTTCACGCCGTCAAGCCCGATCATAAAATATGGGGGCCAAGTTCCGTCAATAATTATGGCTATAAATTACTTGGAGAAGGCAAGAATAAAAAAGCAATTTCGGTGCTCAAATTAAATACAATGGCTTATCCTGAAGATGCAAATTCATGGGACAGCCTAGGTGAGGCTTATATGAAAAATGGTGATCGCGACCTGGCCATAGCAGCTTTGAAAAAATCGCTATCGCTGAAGCCGAAACAAAATGTTCGGCAGAATTCCATGAAACTGCTCAAAGAATTAGGTGTGAATTTGGGAGTTAATGGAATATAAAACGGTGGTTTGACAAATCTGATCTAAGATTATTTACTAACATTTCTCACTTCGTTGGGATCCTGATTTGTTTGTGAAAATCCCCTCCCGAGAGGTGATTTTGTTAAGTTTGGCAAAAACATATATTTACTTATTATTCCTGAACCAGTGAGAAATGTTAGTTATTTAGTTTAAACTTTCTAAAAACTCAGAGGGTAGTTGTGCCTGAATTGGGCTCTTTTTGTAGTGTTTTGTGTTCCGGGTCACAATAAATTCGGCGACGCATGCCTTGGCTGCTGCAATTTGGAGAGCATCTTCAAAGTCAGTTACATTTAGTGTGGCCGCAAAAAGCGCATCTTTTGTTCGCGTTGGCGCTATTTCAACAAAAGTTAGTAACTCGACTATAAATTTTTTAGTTTGCCTCTTTTTTGAAGCACCTTGCACAATGTAGTAAAAGTTTGAAATGCTATGCCATGCAATATAGGCCCGAAAAGCTCGACGCTCTGCGGCATCCAATACTTGAGCTGAAAAATCTGCAAAAGGTTGACGCGCCAATGCAACATCAATTAGAATATCTGTGTCGAGTAGGGCAATCATTTAAGAAACCTATCCTGTAATTTCGTATACCTGGCGTCTTGCCTCTCTTCCGTCTGAAATTTTCCCTGCCATTTCTCCGAAAAATTTGGACTTTCTTTCTCGGTAAGTTGTCGTAAAAGTTTCTCGACGAGTTGTGAAACGGATATGCCTTGTGCTCTCGCGTATTTTTTACTGATGGGGATTAGCTCTTGTTCAATTGTTAAGTTTAGTTTGGCTTTCAAATTGGCCTCCAAGATATACGTATACTCAAGATTAAAGTACGTATTTGGTGGCAGTTTGTCAATAGTAAAGTGACACGTTTGGCCCGGATGCTCTGCGTCGAGTTTTGATTACAACTTGCCACCGCTTTAGTAATATGCTGCACTTAATTTGCTGTAGTATTTAATCGTCCTCATTCACATTGCTCGACGCGGAGCGTCTGGGCAGGTATTCTCTACGCAGAAGCGTGGGAACGAGAGAAAATGAACCCATGCTACGAGTTATTCCACAAATTCAATGTTTTTAAAAAATCCAAATTATTGAATCCTTGGCCCAAATCAATTTTGATGCTTTTGTACTGTTTTTGAGAAAAATCTTCATTATCGCTTGAAAAAAATCTGGTTACATCTTTTTTACTTAAACTGGTAATAATTTTATCTTTGTAACCTTGTGGTCCTATGTTGTACATATAATAGAAGCATTTATAAAAATCATTAATTTTTTTTACTTGTATGATACATTGAAATGCATCCTTTGGAAATTGTATTGTCATTTCATCATTTTCGATAATCAATATATACACTCTTGGATAAACAATTCTGGATACTTTCTCAAAATAAAGAGATGAGACTTCTTCGTAATTTGAAAGATATAAGTCAATAGTGTAAAAATTTTCAGGGATATCCTCATTAGTCCTGCATGAACTTGAAAGAAGTACTGCAAAGCTAATTATTACGTAAATTTGATTTCGCGTGTACATCAAAAACTTTTGCAGGTACATTATTAAATCCTCGATTTTGTCAACGAAATTACCCCACCCATTTCTGCCAGGCAATCCAACCAAAAAACAAAAGTGTAGCAAATAACATAAATTCTGTAACACGACTATTTTTCAAGTTGCCCGTCCATGCTCGACGGCCATTTAAAATGAGCAGCGCCAACGCCAGCATCGGCATAAATGCCGCGCCAATAATGGCGTACAATTTTTGTACTTCCTTAAAACTGATCAGCAGGCCAGCCATGGGCACTACTGCAATGCCAAACAAATAAGCGCGGTATGGCAGTGCGCGGGTATCCACCACACTGGCGTTTTCACGTTGAAAAAACAAGCGCCACATGTCTGCGAAAATATAGGGCACGGCCTGCCAAACGCCGAGTAAACTGCTAAAAACTGCACCGAATGCTCCTATGAGAAAAATCCAGCGGCCGGTTGTTCCGAGCGGTTCCTGCAACCTTTCGCTCAGGGTCAAAAGTAGCCCGGCGCCACGGCCTTCCACTTCAATGCTGCTGCCAATAATGACCATGGCAATGCCAAAAACAATGGTCATTAAATAGCCAACGCCAAGGTCAATTCGGCAGGCGTTTAGAGAACTCTTGTCGGTCAGACCTTCTTCAATAATCCAATAGCCGTAACACAAAACAGTAACCGTACCACCCACGCCGCCAATTAGCGCCACTGTCCAGGTAAGACCTTCTCCACCCGCATAAGGAATTTGGGGCACAAACATTCCACGTAAAACTTCGCTGGTTCCAGGCCAGATTAAGGCGGCTGTTACCACCACAGTCACAAACATTAAGCCGATGCAAAAACGCATCACATTTTCAAATAACTTATAGCCACCTACCAAGACGAGCATCAACCCCGCAAGACTGGCTAAAACACCAAAAACTATCTTGCCGTTCGCAGCAGATTCAAACACCGGCATCATGGCATGCAACGTTGCCCCGCAAGCGCTCATTAAGGCTGAGCCTACAAAAAATGACCACAAGAGCAGATAAAACAAAAATATCCAGCCGACCGGTTTACCAAACTTTGTAGCAACGCCTTCAAGAAATGTCTGTCCCGATGCAAGCTGCCAGCGCGCCAAACCTTCGTTCAAAACAAATTTCATAAAACCGCCAACTAATACAGCCCAAAGGATGACGGTGCCAAGCTGGCTTCCGGTAAAACTCGCAGTAGCCAAGTCGCCTGCCCCAACACCGGTTGCCGCGACCAAAAGTCCGGGGCCAACGAGTTTAAATAAATTGGTTATTTTTTTCATGTCTTTGCTACATATCCAAATTTAAATCTATCACTTTAGCGTGTTTCAAATGTGAGGCCATGATTTGTCATTCCAATGCGTCATAATATATTCAATTTAATAATAGTACTCAACTGTGCAAATACAGTTTGACTCCATTTTACTCGAGGATTTGGGAAGGCCCTTTTGTTATTGCTCTTGATCTTGCAATACGTTTTTTAAGCCGTAAAATACAAAGAATTGACAGTGATATGACAGTTCAATTAAATGGAAAAAGATACCACGCAATATTTGAAAACATTAACGCAGAGAGGCAAAGGACGCAGAGTTCCCAGAGGATTTTTCGCTTCAACAATAAATAAATCAAATGAGAAACAAAACAACTTCAGCGACTCAATTTAATCTTATTAAAAAAACTTCCATTTTTCTCTGCGTGCTTCGCGAACTCCGCGTTAAATCATTTTGGTTGCGGGCAAGCGCGACCTGGAGCATTGGCTTAACTCTCGTCTTTATTAAGATCAAATATTGAGTTATGACAAAAGGCCACACAGATAATATAATCCAAAATAAGCCATTAATTCGACTCACAAAAAAAGCCGACCATCTCAAGATAGCCGGCTTTTTCAGTTTACTGCTGAGTTGAAAAGATACTTCTATTTCATCAGCATCATTCTGTGGGTCATGACCACGGATTTGCCTCCCCCTTTGGCAACCATCCGTAGAAAATAAACACCACTTGTCACTTGTATACCGCTGTCATCCTTGGCATCCCAGACCAGGGTATGCTGCCCGGCCGGCTGCGTGCCATCAAACAGTGACCGCAATTTTTCACCCAGGACATTGTAGATTTCAAGACTGACCTCGGCTCGTTCCGGCAGGTCGTACGATAAAGTCGTGGTCGGGTTGAACGGATTCGGGTAGTTGGCGTGCAAAGCATACGTGCCGGGAACAACCTTCTCAGTACTCTCAACACTTGTTATCAGCGCCAGGTCAAAATAACCGATGCCGTTGTCGGCGCTGCGGTCTATCTGGCCGTCACTCACTTTCACTGTCCAGAATACCCGAGTCGATTGCGTCAAGGCCAGCAGGCTGTTGAAGTCGATGAACTTGGTGGTGTCTGCCATCACAAAAGTCGTGTCCAGCAGACCGTTGATAAGTATGTTGAGCGAATAGGTCAACGCATCGTTATCGACATCGCTGGATTGCCGCCATGCGAGAACAGCAGCGTTGTGCGTAAAGCTGGCACCGTCATTGGGTACCACGCGGCTAAATGCTGCCGGCATATCATTGACACCGTCAATATTAATTTCTATGGTATCTCTGTCTGTCAGGCCCGACGGGTCGGTGGCGATAACCACCAGCGGAATGGCCTGGCGCGTGTAGTAATTCTGCACACCTTTTATGGCGATGCTGCGCGTCTGGTTATCCACGCTCACTTCGATGGAATCGGTCAGGATTGAGGTGCTGCCGGTGTCATCTATCCCCAGCAAGCCGAGGTCAGATGCTGAGCTTTCGAAGGCCGCATCTTCTTTATACAGACCGGGTCGTTGTGCCGGATTGCCGGGCATTTCGGATTTGGTCTTTTTCTTTGCCAATGAGACAAACGCATCACTTGAGTTCGCAGCTGCAAGTAACCGCACGCCCCAGCGCATTTGAGTTGCGCCATGATCTTCATCGCTGATAAATGCGTCCAGGTTCAAGCTAAACTCGCCGTCTTCGGAAAACTTTACATCCGGCAGGCTGGTGATAACCGGCGCACGCAGGCCTTCATCTACTTCCACAAAAACTGTGGCTGTGGCGCTGCCGCCAAAGTTATCGGTGACGGTATAACTGAAACTATCCTGGCCGTTAAATCCAAAGTCAGGGTCGAACACCACCATATTCTGGTTATCAACAGTTGCCGAGCCATTGGTCGCCGGACTGCTGATGCTCACGGCCAGTTCATCACCTTCAATGTCGCTGTCGTTATCAAGCACGTTAATCAGGAAAGCGGTGGTAACATTGCTGACAGTGGTGTCGTTTATGGCTATCGGTGCATCATTAACAGGGGCGATACTCACAGTAACGCTGCCTTCGGCGGTGCCGCCTTCAGCATCTTTAATGCTGTAGGTGAAGCCATCTGTGCCATTAAAATCCGCAGCAGGCGTGTAAGTTACGGTGCCATCGTCGTTGGCAGTGGCGGTGCCGTGTTCCGGCGTACCCACTGTGGTCAGACTCACGACAGTGCCCTCCGGGTCACTGTCGTTGGTCAGTACCGCGATGATAACTGCTGTGTCTTCGTCAGTGTCAGCGGCATCGTCCTGTGTGACCGGCACGATGTTGCTTACGTCGGATACCGTGATGTTAACCACCGCCAGTACCGCAAGGTCATAATTGGTGATGGGTGCGGGTGACATCAGCCACTTGGTGCCGTTTTTTAAAGTGGCGTCGTTGTGATTGGTGGTGAGGTCAAAAGCGGTAAGGCCGGTGCCGTCATCAACCGGGTAGTAGGCTACCAAGCCGGTTTCGGTGCCGCTCAGTTTGAGTTTCATATTGGCTTGAATTTCACCCGGGCTACGGGTGGTGTTCCAGGCGCGGATATCATCAAGGCAGCCTGCAAAGTTGTTGCCGCCGCCGGTGGTTTGCCCTAAAGTAAAAGTGTTTGCGGTGATGCTCACCGTTGGCGTGCCACCAAAAGTAAACGCCCTGTCATCTTTGTAGAAAACCAGACCGCTTGGGCTGTACACAACGGCGATATGCTGCCATTCATTGGCGGTGACCAGTACCGGTGTCCACAGGCTGCCGCCAGTAGCGATTCCGAAATAAACATCGCCATTGCCATCTTTGGTTTCGATGGTCACAAGTGCGCCGTTTTCATCGCTCAGGATGGTCTGGCGCTTTTCGCCCGGCAGGCATGGCATGACCCAGGCTTCCCAGGTAACGGTGGAAAGTTCTCCGGGCTGCACATTCAGAGTGGTTTCTACATGGTCGTCTTCGCCGTCAAACAGCAGGCTGTAACCACCGTGGCCATCGCTGACTTTATAAATAAAAGCATCGTTGCCGCTGAAATTTAGTTTCGGTGTGTAAGTCACGGTATTGTCGTTGTTGATAATTGCCGTTCCATTTTGCGGTGTGGTGACGCTGGTGACAGTCAAAGTATCATTGTCCACGTCGCTGTCGTTGTTCAGAACCGCAATAGTGATGGCGCTGTCTTCTTTGGTTGCAGCCGGGTCATTTACTGCCAGCGGCAAGTCGTTGACCGGTTTCACAAATATATAGACAAAGCCGTGGTCGTTGCCGCCGACGTCGTCTTTAATGCTGTATTTAAAAGAATCTATGCCGTAAAAATTAGCTGCCGGAATGTAGGTGATGGTGCCGTTGCTGTTGAGCAGAGCCGCGCCATTTTGAGGGTCGTCTACGCTGGCAACAGACAGGGTCCGGCCTTCCGGGTCAAAGTCATTGGCCAGCACGTCGATGGTGACGCTGCTGTCTTCCACCGTACAGGCGTTGTCATTTTTGGCAACCGGGCCGTTGTTGACCTCCTTAACCAGAATCGGCAGAACCTCTTCGTCGGTCTTGGCGCCATCGCAGCCGGTGTTGCCCTGGTCATCCACCTGCACGGTGAGCTGGTCATCGCCATTGTAGCTGGCGTTCGGTTTGTATTTCATGTTGTTGAAGGCAGCGTTGATGTCACTCAGTTTGCCTTTAAAAGTCATACTCTCATCTGAGCTGCCATCGCCCTGGCTGAAGTTGAGGCCGCTGGTGCTGCTCAAGGTCAAACGGCCATTTTTGACAAACAGGTTCATTGCAAGCTGGCCGCTGCCCGCGTCCGCATCGCTGATGCTGACGTCGAAAATGATTTCTTCATCTTCGTTGGTGGTGAGTGGTAACGGCAGGTTGATTTCCGGGGCTTTATTGGCTGGGTTGACTTTCACAAACACGGTATCTTTGTCGGTTGTAAAGCCGTCCGCGACTGTAACGATATACTCCGTACTGACAACCGGTGAGGCAATTGGGTTGGCTGCATTCGGATTGTTCAGACCGGTGGTAGGGGTCCAGCTGTAGTTGAAACTACCTGTACCTTCCGAGCCCGTCGGACTGCCGCCGATTTGGATAGATTCGCCTTCGCAAATTTCTTTGTCTCCGCCAGCATCGGCTGCAACTGGCAGTGCCGCTTGGAAACAAGCTGAAAACTCTGAAGTACTGCTGTCTGCCAGGGACGTTGCGGTTGCGGTGACATGGGCTCCAGGGGCAATGGTACCGCTGAGCAAGGTTACAAAATTCACATTGCCGGAGCCATTCGTTGTGACCGTGTCTGCGCCCAGGAAAGTCTCGCCTTCGCCAAACTTCAGCGCTTCTGTCGTAGCGGCGACGCCATCGGTATCGCCGTTACAAACTGTGTTGCTAAAGAATTCTATTCTAAATTGGGTATTGGCGGTGCTGTTCAAACTGGCGTCGATGGTGATGCTGCCCAGGGTGACGGAGTTGATGACCGGGTAGTTTTGGACACCGTTGGCGCCAGTATCAGGATCGCCCGCGTCATTGGCAGTCACACCGTCCTCACTAATGTCAATGCCCAGACCCTGGTTGTTAAAAATAGAGTTTTGAGTTAAAAAGCTGCCTGAGTGCAAGGTACCACCACCACTAAGCTCGACGCCCAAACCGTTATTTTCCTTGATGGTATTGTCCTTAACAAAGGTGCGCGTTATGAATCTTGCTTGGGCAACAATTGCCAAACCGTGAGACCCATTACCAGAGATGGTATTGCCCGTAATGTCGGTTTTGGTTATATCGCCACTCCCCACACGGGCGATTACCAAAACGCCCGTACTACCATTGTCCGTAATCATATTATCAAGAATACGGGTACCGGTAACCTTACGGTTTTCACCCTTAACTTCAAGGCCGGATTGGTCATTATTTTTAATGGTATTATTCTGTGCCAGGTTATTAAATATTTGGCTGCTAAACGCCTCAATTCGAACACCGGTGTCGCCGTTAAAAGCAATCAGGTTACCGGCCGCGCTGGTTGCGCCACCAATGGTTGTCTCCGAGCCGTTCTTCAGTAAAACGCCGTGATCGAAATTAGGAATACCACTCGTGCCGGTCATATCGGTGCCAATAAAGTTGCCTTGCACCGTATTGCTATCGGCGTTAAGAATATGAAGACCGAAATCTCTACCGTCGTCACCGTTACCGGAGATAATATTACGCGCCCCTGCAGTGGTACCGCCAATGAGGTTGCTGTTGGATTCTTTGATAAATACACCGCTGGAGTCGTTCGGAATGGCCGCCGTACCGGCTGTGTTGGTACCAATTTTGTTGCCCTGGACTTTGTTAGCTCTTACTGTACCGAAAGTTTGGTTGATTTCTACACCAAATTTGCCGTTACCCGAAATCAGGTTACCGGCACCTGCCCCTGTACCGCCAATCGTGTTGTTGTGGGCGTCATCGTTAATGGTAACGCCTGCATCGCCATTACCAAGATCCACTGTACCGGTAGAGTCCGTTCCGATGTAATTACCCAAAACAAAGTTATTTTTGGCGCTATCGTCTATCTCAATCCCATCTCGTGTATTGCCAGAAATGATGTTACGTGCACCAGGGGTGGTACCACCTACGGTATTATTGTTGGCAACACTATCAATCTCAATACCTTGCAGAGCATTCCCAAGTGCGGCGACACCGGTGACATCGGTCCCGATGAAGTTGCCCAGAACAGAATTACCAGTCGAGCGTTCGGTGATTTCCACGCCGTTATTGCCTCCTCCGGAAATCAGGTTGCGTTTCGAAACCGTGCTACCACCGATAGTATTGTTGTCGCTACCATTATTGTTGTTACCAAAATCTCGCAGGTCTATACCGATTCCCGAGTTTGGCTGCGCGACCGTTCCAGTCGTACTAGTACCGATAAAATTGCACTCAATCTTGTTGTTGTCACTTGAAGACAATTGTATACCATCCAGACTAAATCGGTTTATTACCAAACCACGAATGGTGGAGCCGCTGGCGCCGCTGAGCAAAGTCAGGCCGTCGACACTACCGGCATTGCTGCCGTCCAGCTCAACGGTCAATGTCGGTGGCCAGGAGCTGCAGGAGGCATCCGGGTTGGTGGTCGCATCCACAATAACCGGGTCGGTGAGGTCCGGCAAAGCTGAGTCGGGTTGGATTGTATGCGGCCCACCGCCGTTGAGAATGTTAAATTTAATGGTATCCGGCGTACTTGCATTTTGATTTGGAATGGCATTGGCGTTTAAAATTGCTTGCCGCAGTGAACCGAGGCCGGAATCGTTGGTGTTGGTGACCACAAAACAGCCGCCAACCGCGGAAACGATACATTTGGAGAATTCAGAAGTGCTGCTATCTGACAAAGCAGTGGCTGTGGCTGTCACATGCGTGCCAGCCGCGATGCTACCACCAAGTATGCTGGCAAAATTCACATTGCCGGAGCCATCGGTTGTGACCGTGTCTGCGCCCAGGAAAGTCTCGCCCTCGCCAAATTTGAGCGCATCGCTGGCCGCGCCGGTACCGCTTTGGTCGCCGTTACAAACTGTATTGCTAAAATATTCAATCCTAAATTGTGAGCTGGCTGTGCTGTTCAAACTGCCGGTAATATTAATGCTGCCGGAAGTGACAGAATTAAGCACCGGGTAGTTTTGCAGATTGTTCGGTCCACTGTCGCCGTCACCCGCGTCGTTGGCCGTTACGCCATCCGGATCGCCGGCCGTAGTGAGATCGATGCCAAGCAGTCCATTGTTGAAAATCGAATTGCCAAGAATGCCATTCTTAATCGCATTGTTGTGTGTTATGTGCACACCCGCGCTGTCGTTAAAAGCGATAATATTGGCCGCGGCGGCGGTCGTGCCTCCGATGAGATTGCTGTTGCTATCCTCTGCAATTTGAACACCAGATTCGTTATTGCCAAGGTCAGAACTACCGTCAGCGGCGGTACCAATGAGGTTGCCCTGTACCAGGTTGTGATTCGAACTCGAGCTTAATACGATGCCCCCTTCGCCATTGCCGGAAATCAGGTTGCCGGCGCCGGCGGTCGTGCCGCCGATAGTATTGTGGGCCGAAGAACCATTAATGGCCAGGCCACCTTCGCCGCTCCCCAGGGCAATGGTGCCGGAAACATCCGGACCGATGTAGTTACCCTGAACCTGGCTACTATCGCTGTCCGCCAGAATGAGATTAGTAAAATTGCCTGAAATGAGATTGCGGGCAGCCGCAATTGTGCCGCCAATCTGGGTGTGATTTGCGCCCTCAAGTATGACACCGGCGTCGTTGCCAATAGCGGCGGTGCCGGTTGCGTTGCTGCCGATGTAGTTGCCCTGCACCGTATTGCTGTCGGCGTTGACGATGTGGATGCCGTCGTCATTGCCACCAACCCCATCCCCATTACCGGAGATAATATTTCGCGCCCCGGCAGTGGCGCCGCCAATCAGGTTGCTGTTTGATGCATTGATATACACACCGCTATCGTCGTTAGGTATGGCGGCCGTACCCGCTGCGTTCAGGCCAATGATGTTACCTTGGATTTTGTTGTTTCTTACTGGAGTAGTCGTGTTCCAATCGATTTTGATACCGAACTGACCGTTACCCGAAATTAAATTACCGGCGCCCGGGGTCGTGCCGCCAATGGTGTTATCAGTGCCGGCATCGTCAATCAGAACGCCACTTGTACCGTTGCCCAGGTCCACAGTGCCTGTAGAATCCGTACCAATATAGTTACCCAAAACAAAGTTATTGAAGGCAGCGTCATCAATCTCTACTCCCTCGGCACCATTGCCAGAAATAATGTTACGCGCGCCCGGGATGCTACCGCCGATGGTGTTGTTGTTAGAGTTTTCTTGCACTTGTACACCATCGTTCCCATTTCCCAGGCCAGCAATACCAGTAACATCAACACCGATAAAATTTCCCTGTACCTGGTTGCCATTGCCGAAATTGTCTATCTCCACACCATGAACGCTATTTCCGGAAAGCAGGTTGCGTTTATTAACCGTGGTGCCGCCAATGGTATTATTGTCGCTGCCGTCTGATGACACATTGTCCAATCGTATGCCCATGGAACTGTTTGGTCGTGCAGTAGTTCCGGCGGTGTTGGTGCCGATAAAATTGCACTCAATCTTGTTGTTGTCGCTGGCAAACAAACGTATACCATCTGTATCAAATCGGTTTATCACCAGTCCGCGAACTGTAGAGCCGCTGGCCCCGCTGAGCAAGGTCAGGCCATGTACATTAGCTCCCGCATTGGAGCCGTCCAGCTCAACGGTAAGTGTTGGCGGCCAGGAGTTACAAGAGGCATCCGGGTTGGTGGTGCCGTCAATAATCACCGGGTCGGTGATGTCCGGTAAAGCTGAGGTCGGCTGAATGGTGTGCGGTCCGCCACCGTTAAGAATGTTAAATTTGATGGTGTCGGGGGTTGAGGAATTCTCGTTAGGAATAATATTCGCGTCTAAGATCGCTTGCCGTAAGGAGCCAGGTCCTGAATCATTTGTATTTGTCACTTCAAAACAATGAGTTCGCGTGCCGAACTGATTTAAAAAAGTTACAAACACGCTATCGTCTCCAGTGAGTTTAATTGATACTTTGTCTATGTCGAGTTGTTTTGTAATTGTTGCATTACCGTTGTTGGTGGTCACTTGAATATCAGATAAAGAATATCCTGCTGGAAGATTCTTTTCCTGAATAGTAAAAAGCACGCCATTGGGTAAATGCAAGAAATCTCCATTCTCTGCATTTGGAGACCCAATGCCGCTTTCACTCAGATAGGTCGTGCCAAAAAAACCGCTAATCGACGAATTAAAAAAGAATTCGAACTGTTGATCTTCATTAGTCCCAGCACCGACAACATTTTTGCTGACGAAGATAAATCCCATATTGGGAATTCCGGGCGAACCAATATCAGTACCGCCGTTGGTGGTTCCGTTTACAACGCTGGAATACCCCGTAAATAAAGGGGTGCTACCGCCAACCGCACTGATTGCCCAATTTGTGCCAACTGTGGGATCGGCTGCTAAATTTGTCAAATAAATTGAAAAGCCTGTTGGGTCGGGAAACCCGGCAGCTCCGTAATCAACATCTGCGACTGTGTTTGCATGCGCTACATTGTCACCGGAGTAATCTGTAAAGTTTTGCCAAAGGCCAACACGATCGCCTGAGTTGTTAAGAGCTAGTTTGCTCCAGCCGGTAACCGGAATCAAGTCAACCGTGCCCCAGGCTGCCAAAAAATTGGCGCTGGAAACATCATCAACATTAAAGAGTACTGCGGATTTACCTGCGGCAATGGATCCGGCAGCGATATTTGCGCTGCCATGTGCGGTAGGGTTGTTATCATCGAGTACATACCCCGCCAAATTTATGGAACTACCGGTTGTGTTATAAATTTCCACCCACTCCCAATCATCTTCGGTGCTGTTGGGGTCGTACATAATTTCTGTTATGAGCAGGTCAGGTAATCCTCCCAATGGTATGCTTGCAGAAGCCACTTTGGCATAGCCATCGGCATTGCCACCGGCATAAATGTTCGGGGAGCTGCCGCCACTTAAAAGGGAACTTGCGGATTGAATCGCTGCAAAGCCATCGGCATTGCCACCGGCATAAATGTTAGGAGAACTGCCGCCACTTAAAAGTGAGGTTGCAGATTGAATGGCTGCGTGGCCATCAGCATTGCCGCCAAGATATTGGGCGGACAACGGTGCAAAGCTGCAGCAGACTGCGGCGCAAACGATGAGTGATCTTGTGATGGTTTTCATTGCAATTCCCTTTTGGTGCGAATGATTTTCTGTTATCCGGAGTTTATCTTTTCTCAAAAAAATACTTGCTTGCTTGTTAACAAAACTGTTTTCCGTAAAAACTGCCCTGTACCACTATGCCTACCGAACGCCACGAAATCCTAAATCTCCGAATCGGAGAGCGCCCGCAGTGGCTGAAGCATTGGTTCGATCTGAGACCCGTCCAAGAGCAACGGCTTTGTCATGAGCGCTGCCCCGAAAGCCCGAGCCGATCACGCTGGTCACTTCTACAACGGCGAAACCTGGCCAGTCGCTGTTGGTGGCGTTGCCGTTGGCGGACAAGCTGCCATCGCCAAGGCTGCCGGTGAAATTTCGGCCGGTCAAACTACTGATCGAGACTGCCTGCTCCCTCAAATTGCCGCTCAACTCCATAATGCCATAAAAGCCCGCTCCCGAACGCACCCGGTTATCTGCGGTGTTACTGGCATTAGCAGCAAATATCCCCGCCCGAACAGGACCGTTTATACTGCCATCGGTCACATCATAAGTGCAGTTGCCCACACCCGAAGTCGTTGCATAATTAGTAGCGATGCCTTCGTTTGTGGCCCCTGCGTTTGCCAGCGTGTAGGCCGAACTGGCGATGCTTGTGCTGCCCCAGGCAAATTCATTTGCTACCGGCACCTGGTTGCCCCGGCAGGCTTTTTCATACTCCAGCTCGGTCATCGGCCTCAGCCCGGCCCAGTCTAAGTAGGCGGCGCCGTCCATCCATCTCAGAAAATTGCAGGCGATATTTTGTCCGTCCACAGCCTCGTTGAAGTTGCTGTCACCATCGAGGTTGTTGGCATAAACTGCCGGTGTGGTGGAGGCGACGCCAGGAGTTTGAATGTCGATGCCATTGCGATTGGCGTTCGTACTTGACAAGGCACCCGTTCCCGCGGCAGAGCTGGGCGCAGTTGCTGTTCTGGTGGTTTGTTGGTCGTAAGTTAAACAGTTCAAAAAGTCCTTGTACTGCTCCTGAGAGATCTCATACTTCATACACCTAAAGAGGAAAAAACCGTTTGGCCAGGAAGCATTGGCTGGTGCAGTCTGCCCTGTAGGAAAACCACCCGCCTCTCCACCAAGGGAACCGCTACCCGTTGGCGTTGTTGTAGCATCAGCAGTGTTAATAGTGGTCAACGTAAATGCCGAAGTTTCAGAACCGCCGCTGCCCACAGCAAATGCTCCCGTAGGCACATCCGCCATTTCAATGGCAAAGACCTTGACCTCTACCGTTTGGTTATCCGGCACACCATCAATTCCGTACTCCCACTTGAGCCGCACATCGCTGAAATTTACGGTACCAGTGAAAAAATTGTCACTCCCGATAAAGACGCCCTTGCCATCAGATCCCGCGGATACGCCAGAACCGCTTGCAGCTATATGCCCTGAAGTAGCAAGCGTGGCATGCTTCCACGTAAGTCCGCTATCCGTCGAGTACTTCACAAATATCCAGCACACATCCTGTTGCGAGGGGCCGGTATTTACAGACCAGGAATTATCCCAGGTAATATCAAACTCCACGAATGTGAAATCGCTGCCGGTGCTCTGCCCGGTAAGTGAAATGTTGCTAACCACCACATTATTGGCGTAAGCATTTTGCAAAAACAGCAGATGCAATGTAAAAATGGCTGCGGCTTTCAAAGTCTTATGAAGGATGTTATTCATTGCAATTTCCTCTAC
>JAJDAE010000237.1 GCA_029262035.1 Candidatus Zhuqueibacterota bacterium | reverse complement strand
CAAAGGCTGAATGAGCATGAGCTTGAAATATTGCGCCTGGATATTGCCCACGCAGCGGCCAATGCTTATTTGAATGTTTTACGGGCGAAGACCTTCGAGGCGATTCAAAAAGAAAATTTAAAACGCACACGCTCGAACTTTGAACTTGCGGAGATTCGTGAGCAGATAGGTTCATCCAGCCGGGCGGAGGTTTTCCGGTGGGAGAGTGAGGTGGCAATTGATCGCAAGGATGTCATCACCGCCAACGCCCGCCGCAATGTGGGTGAAATCGCTTTGAATACAATTCTGCACCGTCCATCCGAGGAAGAATTTATTCTGCTGGAAACGGACCTGAACGCTGCCACGATTATTTCCAGCCGCGAGAAAATCAGCAAGTATCTGGATGATCCGGTCTCTTTCAAAATTTTGAGAAGTTTTGTCGTAGATGTTGCCATGGAAAATTCGCCTGAGCTTTTAGCATTGGATGCAGCAATTTCTGCTAAAAAATCAGAGTTGAGTTTGTACCAAAGGTCCTTATGGTCACCAACTTTTGCTATTGTTGGCGAGTATTCTACTTTTTTAAAGGAGGGCGGCGCCGGTACCACCGGCATTGAAATTCCGGACAATTTTGGTATTTCATTTCCTCAAGCAGATGATAACAGTTGGAGTTTGGGGCTAAACGCTTCATTCCCCTTATTTGAAGGCAGCGGTAAGTTTGCCCAAAAAGCCAGAGCACACAAAGAGCTTGAGTCGCTGAAATTACAAAAGCGCTCCGTGGTTGTAAAAGTTGAGCAGCGAGTACGGTCGGCTACGCATCTGGCCGGAGCATCCCGCGCCGGTATCAAGCTTTCTAAAGATGCAGCAGAAGCCGCTGCAAAAAATATGGAGCTTGTCACCGATGCCTATTCACGCGGTGTAGCCAATATTCTTGATCTGCTGGATGCACAAAATGCAGCATTGACGGCTGACCTGGCTGCAGCAAACGCCGTGTACGATCATATGCTCGATTTAATGGAAGTTGAACGGGCTATTGGAAAACTCTGTATGATAGGCCCCGAAACTGTGCATGAAAGTTTTTTAAAACGGTTGGATGATTATTTTAAAAAAGTAAGTGTTCAACAATAAATTTAATTTGAAGAAACTACCGTTCCATAATCCTTTTACTAAAAAGGGAAGGTAAGAAAAAATGATTAGAAGTTATATTTCAGTATTATCTGTTTTGGCTCTGTCTGCTATCTTGTCAACGGCATGTGGTGAGAAGGAGCAGGTTGTCGAACAAGTCATTCGCCCGGTAAGATACGTGCAGGTTTACACCACCGGCGGCGACCGGGTACGAAGTTTTTCAGGAATTGCCAAAGCCGGTGTGGAGGCGAAGCTGAGTTTTAAGGTACCTGGCACAATCGAGAGCGTTCGTGTAAAAGTGGGGGATAAAGTTAGAGGCGGACAAGTGCTGATTAGCCTCGATGCAAAGAATTACGAACTGCAAGTTCAGCAAGCCGAAGCAGCGCTATCGCAAGCAAGGGCGCAACTTCAGAAAGCTGATGCAGACTATGAACGCGTACGCAGCTTGTATGAAAATAATAATGCCTCAAAAAGCGATCTGGATGCGATGCGTGCCGCCTATGAATCATCCGAGGCCTCAGAAAAAGCCGTAGGAAAAAATCTTGAGTTGGCGAAATTACAATTAAGCTACACCAAGCTTCGGGCGCCATCCGCCGGTGCAATCGCTTCCGTAGATGTTGAAGTAAATGAAAACGTTTCCGTTGGCAGACCTATGGTTATGATGACCTCCGGATCTGAAATCGAAGTTGAAGTTACCATTCCCGAAATACTGATTTCACAAATACATGCAGGAGATAGGGTGCAGATTGCTTTTGACGCACTGCCCGGCAAGAGCCATTCCGGCGTGGTAAGCGAGGTTGGCGTTGCTGCTGTGGGATTTGCCACTACGTATCCGGCCACGGTTAAATTAACGAATGCGGCTCCCGGAATTCGCTCCGGTATGGCTGCAGAGGTTGCCTTTAGTTTTAAAACCACGAGTAATAAAGAAAGTATCATCGTTCCTTCGATTGCAGTTGGCGAAGACCGCAATGGCCGATTTGTATTTGTTGCACAGCCCGCAAACGGCGATACTGCGGTTGTAAAAAAAGTCGAAGTCACAACAGGTGAGATTGTTTCGGAAGGCATGGAAGTTTTCAGCGGCTTGATCGATGGCGATTTGGTGGTTACAGCCGGCGTGAGTAAAATTATTCCGGGACAAAAAGTAAAGCTATAATTTGACAGGATAACAGAATTTATTGGATAACTCCTCAGCGGGATTGCGCTGTCTTCAACTTTTGTGTACAGTCAATAAAGAAATAATTTTACACTAGACTTTATCCTGTTTTTCATGTTAATCCTGTCAATAATATATTTTTTTGATAGAATAGTCATCAAGAAACTGTGAAAGGAACGTTATGAATATAACCAGATTTGCTATTGAAAAGAAGCGAATCACCTCAATTTCTTTGTTTATTATTGCTTTGGCGGGAATACTCACTTTCATAAACATGCCGAGAGCTGAAGACCCCGGATTCATTATTCGTGTGGCGCAAATCGTGACCACTTTTCCAGGCGCGAGTCCGGAGAGAGTTGAGCTGCTTGTAACCGACAAGCTCGAAAAGAAAATTCAGGAGATGCCCGAAGTTAAAAATATAACCAGTGAATCGAAGCCAGGCGTTTCGATAGTTCTCGTTGAGGTGTCGGCGGATTATACAGATATGCGCCCGATTTGGGATAAGTTACGACGTAAGGTTGAGCTTGCACGCGTCGAACTACCCCAGAATATAATCGGTCCCAATGTTAACGATGAGTTCGGCGATGTGTTCGGAACCGTTGTCGCGATCACAGGTGAAGGGTACACTTACGCCGAGTTAAAAGAGATAGCCGACGATTGTAGAAATGAGCTCTTGTTAATCGACCTGGTCGCAAAAGTTGAAATTTCCGGTGCACAACAGGAAAGAGTTTTCGTTGAATTTAATAACGCCCGATTGGCCGAGCTTGGGATTACTCCGGCACAGTTACAGCAAATATTGGGTTCACGAAATATCATTTTCCCCGGCGGCCAGATTTACACTGAGAACGAACAAATTGCGCTGGAGCCAAGTGGTAACTTTGAGTCGGTTGAAGAATTGAAACGCACCATTATTAATTTGCCCGGCCGCAATGAGCTGCTCTATTTGCAGGATATTGCCAAGGTTTATCGTGGCTACATCGATCCACCAACTTCGAAGATGACTTATAATGGCACCCCAACTCTCGGGCTTTCTATCAGTATGCGCGATAAGGGCAACATTATAACGCTCGGTGAAAATATCAAAAATAAATTACAGCTTTTCCAGAGCGTTTATCCGATTGGCGTTGAGTTCAATGTCGTCTACTTTCAGCCTTACTACGTTGAGAAAAAAGTTGATGACTTTGTGGGAAATTTGGTTCAGGCTGTTGCGATAGTTATCGTCATAATGCTTTTCACTCTTGGTTTTCGTACTGGCCTTGTGGTAGCCTCGCTCATTCCAATGGCGATGATCATGGCGCTCTTTATTATGGGATTTTTCGAAATTGGACTCGACCAGATGTCCCTCGCAGCTTTAATTATTGCCCTCGGCATGCTTGTGGATAATGCCATCGTTATGTCCGAATCCATTTTGGTGCAAATGCAGGAAGGCAAAAAAGCAGTTGATGCGGCCATTGATTCAGCCAGTGAATTGCGTATTTCGCTGCTTACTTCATCCTTGACTACGGCAGCAGCATTTCTGCCAATTTACCTGGCAGAGTCCGATGTCGGCGAATATACTGCACCACTGTTTAAAGTGGTCACGATTACTTTGCTCAGTTCCTGGGTATTATCCCTGACCATGATCCCGCTGCTGTGCGTTCTTTTTATAAAAGTGAAAGCCGGACAATCGGAAGACAGTTTTAATACACGATTTTATCGCGTGTATCGCAATGCCCTGCTCAGCGCTTTGAAACACCCCTTTTTGTCTATCGCTATCACCATCGGTATCTTTTTTTCTGTGATGAATTTACTTCAGTTCATCCCGGCGATTTTCTTCCCGGCCAACGACAAACCGGTAATGTATGCAAAATTGGAATTTCCAATCGGGACGCCGCTTTCAAAAACAGAAGCGATGATAAAAAAAGTAAACGCCTTCGTGAAAAATGAAATGATGGCCGAGTATGATGATTGGGGTGAAGTTACTAAGGAGGGTGTGGTGAACTTTGCCTCATTCATTGGCAGCAGTGCGCCGAGGTATGTTTTAACATATAACCCGGCGCCACCCAATCCCGGTTATACTTACATGATCATCAATACCACTTCCCGAGATTTGGTGGATACCGAATTTGTTCCTAAGTTGGAGAAATTCTGCTTTGAAAATTTTCCTGATTTGGATGCGAGAATTGAACCGCTTTCTATGGGACCACCCGTAAATAATCCTGTCGAAATCAGAGTCTCAGGAAAAGACTTGGCTGAGATTTATAAAATCGTTGATAAGCTAAAATATAAATTATCAGAAATTCCCGGCACCAAAAATATAATTGATAACTGGGGACCGCAGGCCAAAAAGTTGTTCGTACGGGTGAACCAGCCGCGTGCATTGCGTGCTGGCGTGACAAGCCAGGATGTCGCCATCTCATTACAAACAATTTTGAGTGGTATTAAAACCACGGATTACCGCGAGGATGATGAAGTTATCCCGGTCATCCTGCGCTCTGTCGAGGCCGACCGTAAAGATGTCGGCAAGCTTGAAAGCCATAATGTTTATTCGCAACTGACGGGTCGTTCGGTGCCTTTAAAACAGGTTGCGGATATTGAAGTTCAGTTTCAGCCTGCCAAAATATTAAGACGCGACCGGCAGAAAACCGTGACCATCGAATCTAACATAACCTCAGGTTCTAATGCCATCGCTATTTCTGCAATCATGGATGAATGGCTCAAAGAAGAAAGTAAATCGTGGCCAATCGGTTACAAATATGAACTCGGTGGTGAGGTAGAGTCTTCGGGCGAAGCCAATGAGGCAATCAATGCGAAGCTGCCCATCTCCATGCTGATTATCATTTTACTGCTAGTCAGCCAGTTTGATTCCTTACGTCGCCCGGCTATCATTTTAATGACGATTCCGCTCGGTTTAATAGGTGTTGTTATAGGGCTTTTTATAACTCAGAGCGCTATGGGGTTTATGGCATTTCTCGGAGTTATTTCGTTAGCAGGAATTGTGATCAATAACGCCATCGTGCTCATAGATCGCATTAAAATAGAAATTGAAGAGAATGGACTGGAACCGGCCCGAGCTGTCCTTGAGTCTGCGCAACGGCGTTTGCGGCCGATATTGCTTACCACCGCAACAACTGTTGGCGGCTTGGTGCCGCTTTGGTTGGGTGGCGGTCCTATGTTTGAGTCCATGGCTGTTGCAATTCTGTTCGGTTTGATTTTCGCAACGGCTCTAACCCTGGGTTTTGTACCGATTCTGTATTCAATTTTTTTTCGAGTTAAATTTAAAGAATTTGAGTATTAGAGTTTAGGAGATTGATATAGTTACTGTCCATCCGGAAAGTAACTTTTCCCGTCATTCCCGCATGCTTTAAGCGGGAATCTACGCACGAAAAATGAATGGATTCCCGACAAGAACATTCGGGAATGACGACCCCGGATCGACACTAGTGTCATGTCAATGCAATAAAGTTGGATAAAGTCTTTTTAACTTGATTCTGGCATCAGCAGATGCAAAATGCCAGTCCACTTTGGCTTTGTGAAAGTTGCGCTGTTTTTGCCATTGCATTACTTCCCGTTCTAATGT
>JAJDAE010000236.1 GCA_029262035.1 Candidatus Zhuqueibacterota bacterium | reverse complement strand
TGCACGAAGTGCCTCCGGTTGAGGAGGCGCACGCAGCCCGTGGAGGACGCATGCTTTTTCGCGGCCGGAGCGGCCATAACCAGAGGGGAAATATTAATTCTTAAACTTTTACTGAAATAAAGGTGTTGCGTGATAGGCTCGCAACGCGTACTCTTTAATCATTCGATGCGTATTAAAATAAGATGCGTTTAATGAGATGGTATATTTCATCATTTCGATCCATTTATCCTGATCTTCGTAATAAAGTGGAATGATGACTTTTTCGAGCTTGTCATACAGGCTGTCAGTATCTTTTTTCTCGTCGTAACTTACCAGATTATCTTCAGTAGGTTTGGGACCAATTGCCCACCCGGTTACGCCTTCAACGCAGCCTTCAATCCACCAACCATCGAGCACACTAAAATTGAGGACACCGTTATGCGCCGCTTTCATCCCGCTTGTGCCGGAAGCTTCTCGCGGTCTTTGCGGATTGTTAAGCCAAACGTCAACGCCCGATGTAATAATACCTCCGAGCCGCATTCCATAATTCTCGAGATACACAATCTCGATTTTACCCTTCAATTTATCCATTCCTTCAAATACTTTTCGAATCAGGTTTTTGCCGTCATTGTCTTTGGGATGAGCTTTTCCGGCAAAAACAATTTGAATTTTGCCTTCACCTAATTGAACGAGCCGTTCCAGGTTGCTAAAAATTAAATCAGCACGCTTATATCCGGCCGCCCTTCTGGCAAAACCAATTGTAAGGGTGTTTAAATCCATTCGCTTGCCGGTTTCGTCTTCAATCAATTGAATTAATTTCCCTTTTGCGGTCATATGCGCTTTCCAGATTTCAGTATCCGGAATATACATAGCGCGTACAAAATGGGATGGATCTATATCCCAATTCGGAATATACTGATCGAAAAGTTTTTGAAAGCTATGAGCTGTCCAGCTTGCGGAGTGGATACCATTTGTTATCGATGCAATATCAGGATCTTTAAACATATTGCGCGAAACATCGGCATGTTTTGCTGATACGCCATTTATAAAATGACTCAATTTTAATGAGATTGTTGTCAGGTTTACAGGGTTTTCGCCTTCAAGAATATCTTTTAAATAATCAATGTACACCGGGCTGATAACGCCTTTTACCATTTCAAAATCAAAAACATCGTGGCCGGCCGGAACCGGTGTATGTGTGGTAAAAACACATGCTTTCTTAATTTTTTCGTAGGAACTGTACCCGCTTTCACGAATTAGCTCAAGAGTGAGCAAGCTTGCATGGCCTTCGTTTAAATGATACTTAACTATGTTCCGATAGCCAAGATCTCTAAGCATACGAATACCACCGATGCCCAAAACGATCTCCTGACAAAGACGGGTATAAAGCTCTCCGCCATAAAGACTGGTATTGATTTTTCGATCTTTGGGATCATTGGCCTCAGTATTTACATCCAAAAAGTAAACCGGAACCACATAACCGTATTTTCCAACAATATCGTATTCCCAAACCATTACCTGAACAATTCTATTCTCTATTTTAAGTTCAATATAATTAGGTAACTGCGTAAGTTTTTGTTTTGGGTCCCATTTAACTTCAGTTTCAATTTGTGCGCCATTTTCATCGAGACCTTGATGGAAATACCCGTATTGCTGCAGCAAGGTAATCCCAACTACCGGTATTCCGAGATCTGCGGCGGAACGCAGTGTATCCCCCGCCAAAACACCAAGGCCACCACTGTAAGTCGGGAGCTCGTCATCTAACGCGGCCTCCATTGTAAAATAAGCAATCTCTCTTTTAGATTTATCTTGGCTTATTCTCTTAAATAAGTCACTTGTCTGGTTCATTTTATACTATCCTGTATTAAAACGGCTATTTAATTGATTTTGCGCAATTATAATATCGGCTCTTTTAAAAACTAATTAGAATAATTATTCTTGAAAGCGCTTCCAAAGATGAGGAAAATTTTTTATTTGTCTATTTCTGCCCTTAACCAGTGGGGCAAGGGTTATATTTTGAAGTGAAAGAATAATTATTTATTCTATTAATGTCAAACATTTATTTGGCAGGCTTCAAAGGCAATTTGCATACATAAAGGATAGCTTTAATTTTATCTTTGCATTTCTGCGATGATTCTTTATATTAAGCACCTCCTGTAAAAAAAAATTAGGATGAAGAAAGTCAAAATAAGAACAATCTTATTATTGATGGTCATTTTGTGCGTTTCTCCTGAGTACCATCTCTATTCTCTTCCCACAAAAAATAATGGTATTGTATACAAAGTGCAGGTGAAACCCATAGAAACGGCTCCTGTGTTAGATGGTTTTTTGAGTAAAAATGAGTGGAGTGATTCTGCTGTTATTAGCAATTTCACCCAAAAAGAACCCACTGAGGGTGAACCCGTTTCAGAGACAACCTTTATTTTAATTACATATGACGACAGCAATATCTATTTTGGAATTCGCTGCTTTGACAAAAATCCTGAGCTCATTGTTGCAAATGAAATGCGTAGAGATTACGACCTTTCAGAAAATGATTATGTTGAAATTTTAATTGATACTTTTCACGACCAAAGAAATGCTTATTATTTTGCAACCAATTCACTTGGAGCACGCCTTGACGGTGAAATAAAAACAGAAGGCATGCATATTAACTGGGATTGGAATGGAATCTGGAAAAGTAAAGCCCAAAAAGACGCCCAGGGTTGGACAGCAGAGATCGCTATATCCTTTCAAACCCTTCGTTTTAACAATACCGAAGACCTCACCTGGGGCATAAATTTCGGACGTTATATCCCTCGAAAACGGGAAGAGTCTTTTTGGTCTCCAATTTCCCGTGATGATGATTTTGATGATTTTGGGAAGTTCCGCGTGTCCAAGTTCGGAACATTGAAAGGCCTGCAGAATATACGGCAAAACAACAAACTTCAGATAAAACCTTATTCCATTGGTGGCTTTGACTATTTGGGCAATAACAAAAAATTTAACAGGTTGGCTGATTTAGGTTTGGACACCAAAGTTAATATCACCCCGAACGTGATATCAAACATAACACTAAACACAGATTTTGCACAAGTTGAAGCAGATGTTGAACAAATTAATTTATCCAGATTCAACCTGTTCTTCCCCGAAAAAAGAGACTTTTTTATTGAAGGACACGATGTATTTAATGTCGGCGAAGAGGGGGGGGCAGAGCCGGTTACGTTACTTTTTCATAGCAGACGGATTGGGTTAGCATTTGATAATGGAGATTTTCAAGAGATACCAATCGTGGGCGGTATAAAAACAACGGGTAAAACGGGTGATTTTGAACTGGGGCTGATTAACGTTTTTACTCAAAAAAAGCATCTCTCAAATAATACTGTTCCCGAAACAAATTTTTCTGCTTTACGCGTAAAAAAAGACGTTTTCAAACGTTCCTCAATTGGTTTTATGGCTTTAAATAAAGAAGAAATAGACAGTAAACATTTTAACCGTACTTTTGCAATGGATGGCAATCTGACTTTTGATAATAATTTCAACTTAAGTGGCTATTATGCAAAAACATTCTCTCCCGGTCTAAAAAACAAAGATTATAATGGTTTCGTGGAGGCATCCTTTGGGTCGGACAAATATTATGTACGTTCGTCATTTACGGATATTGGCAAAAATTTTAATCCTGAAATGGGTTTTATTCAATGGCAGGATATCAGAAAATATAATTTAAATCTAACAGTCAGCCCGAGGCCGAAGTTTTTCAAAACGCGCCAAACTCATTTATCTTACGCACTTGAATATATTGAGAACCATAAAGGTGAACTGCAATACAGAACGTTTCAGCCATCTATTTTTAATATTTTTAAAAATGAGTCATTTATATTTCTCGGGTTAAACAACTTTTACGATAACATCCCGGCTCCAGGTTTTTTTCTCGGTTCAGCATTCATTCCCGCTGGAATTTATAAATACAATGTTGCCGGGCTCACCTATAGTTCTGATCAAAGCAGGAGATTTGCAAATTCTATACAATTAGGTGGTGGTAGCTTTTACGATGGCACATTTTGGGGAATAAACTTTGAAAGTTCTTTCAAGCCCAAAACCAAGCTTTCTTTAGATTTAAGTTGGAGGTGGAACCGGATTGATGTTCCGTTTCCGAATGGGAAGTTTACAACCAACATTTTAAGTTCACGTCTCAACTATTCCTTTTCTCCTGATTTATTTGTAAAAACGTTTTCTCAATGGAATCATTTCGACAGGCTTTTTAAAAGCAATATTTTGCTCCATCATATTTTTACAGTTGGAAGTGATTTTTATGTTGTATATAATATTGAGTGGGACACAAATCAAACATTTAGTTCTTCTTTACATACTGTTTTAGCCAAATTTACTTACCTGTTAAATTGGTGAAATACTTTAAAAACTTGACTTTTGGGGGGCTGTTTTGTAAATCATTTCACGGCTAAACTTAATTCATAACTCAAAAAATATTATCTCTTATCTAAAAAATGACACTGATGAACTCTAACCGAAATGACTGACATTGAACTTCAACTAAGGTGTCTTGAATTCATCGCCACGCAATGTCTTTTTTTTCTGACCACAGTTATCATTCCAATTTCATACCGAAATATGAGTATTGTAGAACTAATTGAAAAATGTATCATTTCTTCACATGACTCATCAAAAGCATGGGATGAATTTAAAGCAAGGTTTGATCAGCATATTCAATATTGCTTATATAATACTTATAGTAAATTCTATAAATACAATAATTCTGATGAAATGAATGAAACCCTAAAAGACTTAAAGCAAGATGTCTATATCAAACTTTTAGACAATGATTTTGACGGTTTGAGGAAATTTAAAGGGACGTCGACGACTTCTTTAAAAGCTTACTTAGCAGTTGTTTCGCGTAACTTAACGCTCAATTTTGTAAGCAGGAATAAAGAAAGATTTGCTACAAACGAGAATTTGGAAAATAAAACTATCTCCCAGCTTTCAGCCAATACAGACAATTCAATCTTCCCGGATTTGGAGGAAAAACATTTACAAGAATATGTAATCAAGCTTTTAAAGAAGCACTACAATAGTCGAAAATTCAGTAGAGATGCAATAATCTTCAAGCTGTTTTATTTCGATAGCTTTACATCCAAAGAGTTGGCAGATAAGTTTGAGTTATCAGCGAGTGGTATTGAAACACTGGTGGCAAGAATGAAAAAAGTCGTAAAAGAAAACTATAAAAGAGAAGAAGTGTCGTGATGTTTGGGAGTTTCAATAATATTTTCTTGTCTATATTATTAAGAAGAACGCAAAAAGAAATTATTAATCATGCTGTATCTGTAATGGAGTTATCATGGCCTCCCGAACATGTTTGAATTTTAGTCAAATAGTTAAATATATTAGAAAAAAATCTTCTTCTCATGAAGCTGCAATTATTGAAAAGGAAATTTTAAAATGTGAAAAGTGTGCTAATGAAGTAGAATTTCTGCAGTCAATTTATCAATCCAGTAAGAAAAAAATCAATGATGACGCCAGAGAGGAGAGCACGGTTCAACCGGAAAGTTTTTTTTCTTATGAAAAAAAATTTTTCGATGGTGACCTTACTGAAGATGAACAGGGGGAATTTTACGATGCTCTGCTAAATTCTCCGGAATACTTTGATGGCTTTAAAGATATTTTGAGATGCGTTCAAAAATCTTCCGAAATTAGCAGGGAAGAAAAAAAGATTTTAAACCAAATTGAATCCGCGAATATAAAAGACAGACTCACACAACACGAAAAAAAGTTTCGTCATCACCGAAACCAAAATCAGAGTAGCCCTAAACGCCCATTTTGGTTTCCGGATTTTAACTACAGTAAACCGGCGTTACTTTTTGCCGGTGCTGCTGTTGTTAGTTTTATCGCTTTGTTTTCCTACTTGAACTACCAAAAAAATTATTTAGAAGAAACTTTTTTACTGGCAGAAACTGACTACAATGCAACCGTTCAGCGCTTACCCTTTACACTTGAGGAACTCAGGCTATCTGGTACAAAGCGTGAGGAATTTGTTAAGTACAGGTTCACTCGATCCGGGGATGACAAATCCGCGTCCCACAATTCTGACAATATTGAAAAAGCAGTGCAATTACGTCCGAACGATCCCAAGCTTAATCATAAGATGGGGGTGATGAAATACTTAAACGGCCACTCAGCGGAAGCAGAGATTTTTTTAAAAAAATCAATTAGGTTAGATGCAAACTATACGCCGGCTTATAATGATTTATCGTTAATTAAGATTGACCAAGGCAAGTCGAAGGAAGCTTTGAAACTGCTGCAAACAGCACTAAAAATAACCCCCGATTTTTTAGAAGCCCAGTTTAATCTGGCAATTCTCTACGAGCAGTTAAAAAAGAATAATAAGGCAATTTCTGCATGGCTGGAATATCTTAAAAATGAAAGCAATAAAGGTATTATTAAAGCGGTTAAGCTTCGAATAGAGGAATTACAAAATTAGACAAAAAAAGTCCCAAAGCATTTTACTTTGGGACTTTTTTTATACTTAAATTTTTTCAGCAACCAGTTTCCCTTGCAAAAACAATAAAAGGTAGTCCCGACCACCGGCTTTTGAGTCTGTTCCCGACATATTAAACCCGCCAAATGGATGCCCACCCACAAGCGCTCCGGTACATTTCCGGTTTAAATACAAATTCCCGGTATGGAAAATACGTCTGGCCTTTTCAAGTTTATCCCGATTACCAGAATATACCGCTCCGGTTAAACCGAACTCCGTATCATTGGCAATTTCAAGCGCATGATCAAAGTTCTTTGCTTTAATGACTGCAAGTACCGGTGCAAACACTTCCTCCTGAGCCAATTGTGCTTTGGAATCCACATCAGCGATGATCGTTGGTTTGATGTAATATCCTGCCCCATCACCGGCCTCACCACCTAACACAAGGCGCCCTTCTTTTTTTCCGATTTCAATATATCGCAAGGTATTGTCATGTGCGCTTTTATTAATAACAGCTCCCATGAAATTGTTGCTGTCTTCAACTGAACCCATTGTAATCTGTTTGCTTTCCCTTATCAATTTTTCCAGAAACTCATCATAAACAGATTCATCAATAATTGCACGCGAACAGGCAGAACATTTTTGGCCCTGATAGCCGAATGCAGCTGCGCTAACGCCTTTTGCTGCGTCATCAACATCTGCCTCGCTGTCGACTATAATGGCATCTTTACCGCCCATTTCGGCAACTACACGCTTAATCCAAATCTGACCTTTTTGTGGTGTAGCGGCCAACTGATTAATTCTTAATCCAACTTCTTTTGAGCCGGTAAATGAAATAAACCGGATTTTAGAATGGGTTACAATATGGTCGCCAATAACCGCACCACTGCCGGGGATATAGTTTAAAACGCCGTCAGGCAACCCAACTTCTTTCATAATTTCCACCAGTTTGTAACCGATAGCCGGGGCATCGCTGGATGGCTTAAGTACGACACAGTTTCCAGCTACAATGGCTGCGGTTGTCATCCCGGCCAAAATCGCCAACGGGAAGTTCCAGGGCGGAATCACAGCTCCAACGCCCAACGGAATATAAGTAAGCTGATTTTTTTCCCCGGGAACCGGTGTGAGCGGATACCCTTCTGCGTAGCGCAACATTTCCCGGCCATAGAACTCCAGAAAATCAATTGCTTCAGCGGTATCGGCATCGGCCTCAACCCAATTTTTACCTGTTTCCAGAATCATCCAGGCATTAAGCTCAAACTGACGGCGCCTCATAATTGCTGCTGCTTTAAACAAAACTTCAGCACGTTCGTTCGGGCTTACAAACCGCCAGCTTTCAAATGCCTTTTGTGCTGCTGCGATGGCTTGCTCGGCTTCCTGCTTCCCGGCCTTATGGAAGTTGCCTATTACCTGATCTTTCTGACACGGATTATATGATTTTAAAATATCCCCAGTTTCAACATCCCGACCGTCAATAAACAACGGGAAAGTTTTATTAAGTTGTCCTTTAACTTCTTCCAATGCTTGTAATTGTTTTTCATGATTTTGATTATTTGAAAAATCAGTTAAAGGATGATTTCTAAATTCTGAAACCATTGAATTCCTCCATTTAATGTGAATGATGTCATAGCGCCGCAAAGTAATCAATATATAATCGATTTTCAACCTGATATTTTTATTTGATTCTTGCTGAAATAATTTTAGATTGGTTTTCCTTCCTACCTATAATAACCAGAATTAAGGAGAGATGATGCTTAACTACGTTTGGTTTTCGTTAGTTCTAATTTCAATAATTGTTGGCGCTATTAATGGCAAACTACCCGAAGTAACAAAAGCTGCCTTTGACATGGCGCAAACATCAGTCAATATTGCTTTTGGTCTGATCGGAATTATGGCAATGTGGCTTGGAATTTTAAAAATAGCCGAGGACAGTGGTGTTGATAAGATTATTGCAAAAATAATCCGACCTGTGAGTAAATTTTTATTCCCGGATATTCCGGCTGACCACCCGGCCATGACAGCAATGTTGCTGAATTTGAGCGCAAATTGGCTCGGATTATCTAATGCCGCAACACCATTTGGCTTAAAGGCTATGGACGAATTACAAAAACTGAATGAAAATAAAGAAGTTGCCTCAAATTCAATGGTAACTTTTCTTGCTTTGAACACTGCAGCTATTACGTTCATTCCTGCCACAATAATCGGGGTTAGAATTTCACTCGGTTCTGCAAGCCCGCAAGCCATCATTTTTACCACCATTGTTGCCGGAAGCTGCGCGACCACTGTAGCAGTAATTGCGTCAAAGGTATTTCAAAAATTACCTGTTTTTAACAAAGAACTGAAAGCAACTAAAGCCGAATCGGAGGAGAAATAATTATGGATCTGAGCTTCGCAAATATTGTTCAAGTAATTTCAGACTCTGCCATTCCGGTTGTAATTCTTCTGATCGTTGGGTATGGTCTGTTCAAAAAAGTAAAATTATATGAATCCTTTATAGATGGCGCCAAGGGTGGTTTCGATGTTGCAATCAAAATCATTCCTTTTCTTGTAGCAATTTTGGTAGCCATTGGAATGTTCAGAGCATCCGGAGCCATGGACTATTTAATCGCTTTAATTTCTCCGCTGACCAATTTGGTTGGCATGCCGGCGGAAGCCCTGCCCGTGGCTATTATGCGGCCGTTATCCGGTAGTGGCTCACTTGGTCTCGTTACCGAAATCATCAAAACTCACGGCCCTGATTCATTTCTTGGCAATCTGGTTTCCACAATGTATGGCAGTACAGAAACGACATTCTATGTACTGGCGGTATACTTCGGTACGGTTGGGATTAAAAAGACACGTCACGCTGTGCCGACAGGTCTGATTGCTGACGCTGCCGGCCTTGTTGCTGCACTGATTATTTGTAAATTAGTTTTTAGTTAGACGATAAAGTCTTTTCGGCCTCTTTCAAAAATTCAGGAAGGTCCCAAGGTTTAGGGATAAATGTCACATCACCACTTTCTACTATGTCTTGAAAGGGTGCATTATGTACATAACCGCTGGTGAGAATCAGCTTGGATGAAGAAGATATATTTCGAAGCGCATGATATACTTTGGCGCCGTCAATTCCCGGCATTATCATATCCAGAATTACCAGGTCGATGCTATCATGTTTTTCTTTAAATAACTCAATGGCATTTTCACCGGACTCTGCCAGTAAAACGCTGAACCCTTTTTTCTCGAGAATCATCTTCGCCATATAGCGTAAATCTTCCTCATCATCTACGACCATAATGACTTGTTCTTTATTTTCGGCGGGTCGTGGAATGTGTTTGTTTTCCGGGATATAGCTTGCCTGTTTATAAGGCAATTGAATTTCAAAAATTGTTCCTTTTTTTTCTCCGGGTCGTACTGCTATCTCTCCCCCATGCTCCCGAACAACTCCTTCTGCAATTGTTAGCCCAAGTCCACTGGCCATGGTATCCTCCTTTGTTGAAAAGAATGGTTTAAAAATTCGTGTGAGCAGTTCTTCTGGAATACCACCCCCGGTATCAGAAATTTCAAAAATCACATAATCTATTTCCTCCTCATTTTTATCAGTTAGTTCACTCGTAAGGCGTGTCTCTATTTTCAAAGTACCGCCAGTTGGCATAGCCTCTTTGGCATTCAAACAAATATTCAGGAGCGCCTGGCAGATAGAAGCGAAGTCTATCGTAACTCTTGCTTTTTCATGATCACATTTGGATATAATTTTGATATTTTTAGGAAAGGTACTTTGGATAAGAAGAGCGATTTCATCAACAATTAATTGCGGATCAACGACACTTAAACTGGGCTTGGAATTGGAAGAATGAAGCTGTAACTGTGTCACAAGTTTCGACGCACGACGTGCCGCAGATTCTATTGTAGCTGCCTGGCGCAGGCCTTCCTCATTTTTTTGCAATTCAATTTTTAATAATTGTGAATATCCCAGAATTCCCCCCAGAATATTATTAAAGGTATGGGAGGTGCTCAATGCCAACTGACCGACATTTGCTAATTTAGCCAGGTGGTTAAAACGCAAAATATTTTCAGGCGAAGCTTTTAATTCACCTTCAAGCTTAACCAGCAATTCCTGGAATTTTTCCTGTTGATACCACATGACAGATCCATCCTTGATTAGATTTAATTTACGATGCATCGGGTTAAAAGCAAGGTGAAATTGATTTCTTTCGATAATTTAAAATCTTGTATAACAATGACTTAGGAATGCATAAAAGCTACTACATGAATAATCTTCGAGTCCATTTAGTACGCAACTACTGTCACTGTTTTGCACGCCCGTGTTACGAAAATTAAACTAATTATTCAAAGTCAAAAAATAGCTATGGTTTTAAACTGTGATGTAGGCCAATTAAAAAGTGGTGTGTCATTCGTGCGGTTAACCCCCAAATATTTAAAGATACATTTTCTGCCAGCACATTAAATTCCAGATTTAATAAAGGACTTGTATCACTAACATCGAGGTTGGGAATGAACTGATGATAGAGAGATGCAACGGGGATCTCAAAAATTCGAGCAACTTCGTAAGCATCGGGAGCAAAAGCAGGCCGCGTTTCGGCCCAGGCGATATGCGCGCATGCATCAAACCTTGAAACTGTAGTTAAATAAAAACCAATATTTCCAACGTAGTCATATAAGTGTCTCGACACTCCGATTTCTTCCTGTGTTTCTCTGAAAGCTGCCGCTTGCGGACTCACATCATTCGGCTCAATTTTACCGCCGGGAAAAGCAATTTGTCCACCGTGGGGAGTGTCACCCTTTGTTCTTTCTATAAAAACTAAATGAGTTTGATTCTCTCGATTAAAAAATAACAGTAACACGGCAGCTTGCGTAAACCCGATTTTTGGCTCAACTCTTTTAGGAACCCGGGCTAACATTTCTTTAAGTTTAGTTTTATTCAATTTCATTCTTTAGGGAATCTCAATATTTAGGTGTATCATATAATATAAATGAAGATTCTACAGTTCATAGTTTTTTTCACCAACTGTGTTTTTATTTCATCAGAGCGTCGTAAAAAAACAACAGATCTTTGCAAACTTAATGAAAGTCCTGCCTGATTATTTTGGCACAAAAGTTGAAGTTTCAAGAATGAATGTTAAAAATACAAAAGGAGTTTATCATGCAAAATGTATCATTTTCAAAAGTTATTGTCATTGCCTTCTTGTGCGCCTATATGGCTGTTTTGCCAGCTTGCAATAAAGATAGTAACCCATCCACCGCTGGTGAAACTGCTCCGGAACTTCCGAGCATCGAAACCATGCAGTTGGATCAACAGTTACTTAATTTTTTCACTACCAGCGTTACACAAACCGTGTTGGGTAAAACAAATCAAACCCTTCCGCGTCAAAATTGGTTAACTGCCGTTTTTGTGGTATCCGTGTTTAATGTGCTGGTTCTTGCAGGGCTGGCCATTCCGGTTGCGGCAACTTCGGCGGCACTAAGTGTTGAGCCAACATTTGAATCGGACGGAAAATGGCATTGGAATTATACTTACCAGGGTCCGTTGCAAACCCATGACCTTGAATTAACCGGCCAGGTGTTACCGGGCAAAACTGTTTGGGAGATGTATGTTACCCGACAATTGCCTACAGAGCTAAATCATTTTCTCTGGTACAGCGGCGAAGCGGAAATTAGCGGAGAAAACGGTTTTTGGGTTTTTTATGATGATACCAAGCCTAATGAAAATGCTGAAGTCATCGGGATTGATTGGACTGTTAATTCCGAGACGGATCGGGAAATCACTTTTACGGATCGAAATGTAGATAGCCCCGGACTTGGCAATACGCTGAATTATGATTTGCTGACCCCGAATGTAACAATGACGATTGTTAATGCGACTGCTGGTGACTCGACAGAGGTTTCCTGGAATATGGATAGCGGCGAGGGCCATATTATAGCGCCCGATTACAACGATGGCAATAAGGCTTGCTGGAATTCAACGCAGGAAAATATTGATTGTGTAAATTAAAACAGCTCACATGAATATAACTTGAGCCTGTTGAGGGTTGCTTTTATTTTCAAAAAGAAGTATATAAAAGCCATGCGAAAAAGACACTTTATTTTTTACATGGCTTTTTTGTTTTCTTGTCAGAACCAAGATGACCATGCCCTAAAAATATTTGCAGCTGCCAGCCTGGCAACTGCGCTGCCACAAGTCGGCTTTGTTTTCGAAACGCAGTACCCCGGCACTAAACTGGAACTGAATTTTGCAGCTTCCTCAACTTTAGCAAAACAAATCGCCCAAGGCGCGAATGCCGACTTATATATCCCGGCAAATCCACAATGGGCAGATTTCCTGCAGGACAAACAATTGCTTCAGTCTGATTCCCGTTTCAACCTGCTTTCTAACAAACTGGTTTGTATTGTTCCCGAGAGCCACCAAGCCCCGGCATCTTTGAATGAATTACTTGAAAGTGATATTAAAAAAATTGTTGTGGGTGACTGGACGCATGTTCCCCTTGGTATTTACACGAAGGTAGTTTTTGAAAAAGCCGAATTATGGCATAAAATTGAGAGCAAGCTGATTCCGGCTCTTGACGCACGCGCTGCTTTAATCTATGTTGCGGATAAACAAGTCGAATGCGGCATTGTTTATCGCTCCGATGCAATGGCCAGCCCAAAAATCGAAATCGCTTTTGAATTGCCCAACTCTTTACAACCGAAAATTCATTATCCCGCCGCTATCATTGCCGACTCCCAAAAACCTTTTCTGGATGAATTTATTAGCTTCCTAAAATCAGAAAAAGCCAAACGCATTTTCCGTAACAATGGATTTACTGTAATTCAACAAGAAAAAATCCATTGAACCAGCAAGTTGAAATCATACTGCTCTCGTTAAAAGTAGCTTTTCTTTCAACTGCTATTTTGGTTCCAATTGGCACATTTCTGGGCTGGTTGTTTTCACGCAAAACTTTTTTCGGAAAATCATTACTGGAAGGCGTTGTGAACGTCCCGCTGGTTTTACCCCCGATTGTCACCGGATATTTTCTTCTTTTTGCCCTTGGTCCTAACAGCGCAATTGGCAAATTTCTGGATAAGCTGGGTTTGCAACTGGCATTCACCTGGCACGCAGCCGTGATAGCAGCAGCTATGGTCAGTATGCCGCTCTTAGTGCGCGCCGTCAAAGTGGCGGTGGATTCTGTGGATGATAAACTGGAGGACGCTGGTCGGGTACTGCATGCCGGGGAGCTGCACATTTTTTTCAAAATTACGTTGCCACTGGCAATGCACGGCATCATTGCCGGTGCGGTTCTGGCCTTTGCGCGGGCATTGGGGGAATTTGGCGCCACCATTATTTTTGCCAGTAACGTGCCGGAAGCCCGCACTATTCCGCTGGCGGTTTATACTTATCTCAACCAAGTCGACGGCGAATCGCAGGCAAATATTCTGGTCATTGTTTCCATGGTTCTGGCCTATGTCAGTATTTTATTGAATGAGCTTTTAATGCGGCGGTTTAAGCATGCTAAAAATTAATCTCCAAAAAAAACTTCAGCGTTTCACGTTGGAATTAGATTTGGAAATCAAACCCGCTTTTACCGCTTTGTTCGGGCCATCCGGGGCAGGCAAAACCACCTCACTCAATTTACTCGCGGGATTAACCAAACCGGACTCAGGCAAACTTAGTTTAAAGCAGAAACAGTTTTATTCTGAAAAACAAAAAATAAACATCAAACCTCAACAGCGAAATCTCGGCTACATTTTTCAGGAAAGTCGTCTTTTCCCACACATGACCGTGAAGCAGAATATTGAATTTGGTTTCCAGTTGTTGACGCCCAACAGTCGAAAATTTAGTTTTGATGAAATCATTGAAACCACTGGCATTGTTTCTCTGTTGGAACGCAGTCCGGCAGCGCTTTCCGGAGGTGAGAAACAACGGGTTGCCCTAGCGAGAGCGCTGTTGGCCTCCCCCGACTATTTGCTGATGGATGAACCTCTGGCATCCCTGGATCAGCCCACCAGACTTTCATTCTTGATTTTTCTCAAATCTATCTATCAAAAATTCAACTTACCAATATTGTACGTTACTCATGATATCGCCAGCGTGATCAATTTCGCCGATGAAGTGCTCATTCTAAAAGAGGGAAAAATTGTTGGGTATGATAAACCAATGCGGCTGCTTGCACAACTTCAAACACGCCCTTTAGCCGCCGGCGAGGACATTACCAATATTTTTAAATTGGAAATTATCCGGCAGAGTAAGTCGCGTGGCATAACTGTGGTAAAATCAGACAAACTCGAATTCGTCTTACCGCACCTGGATTTGGAAACGGGTGGTGAATTATTGTTAAACATCCCTGCATCTGAGATTATTCTTGGCATCACAGAACCGAACGGTCTGAGTGCCAGCAATATTTTGCCCGGCATCATCGAAAACATTTACCACTTGCAGGAGCGCGTTTTGGTAGAAGTAAACGCGGGTGAAAAATTTACCGTAGAAATTGTAGAAGCGACTGTTGAACGGTTAAATTTAAAAAAAGGCACGCCGGTTTATTTGATCATCAAAGCAAGTTCGTTCCGGCGGTTAAGCTAGAAATTTAGTTTAGCCACGGATGCACGCGGATTTTCACGGATACCAGAATCCGGCTTTTTCAAACCTCCAAACTATATGTATTAGATATAGCCACAATTGCTTTTTTATACACGCCTTAGCACCAATACTCAAATGAATCATATTCATCAACACCAAAAATCTAAAAACATCTTCAATAGAGTGTAATAATTTCCGACTTCAGCCACTAAGTAAGTGAAAGTAAAATGAGCGGGAATAAACCTTTATGAGTAGCGATTTTTATACATCATCAATTTTGCCCTTCGCAGCAATAATTATAAAGATATGTAGGGCATATACCAATACTCAAGAAGATTTTGAGGATTACTATCAAGAGGTATGTTTTCAGATTTGGAGAAGTAGAGATAATTTTCGTGAACAATCTGAGTGGTCTACCTGGATATATAGACTGTCATTGAATGTATGTTTGACGTTGCTAAAGAAAAAGAACCGCCAGCATTCCGCTTCTGATAACTTGCCGTCTGAATTAACAGAAGATAACCGTGCATTTGCAGACGAATCCATTAATCAACTATATGATGCCATCAGGCAATTATCTGAAATTGACAGAGCGGTAATTTTGCTTTATCTGGAGGAAAAGTCGTATCAAGAAATCGCTGATATTATCGGTACCAATCCTAACAACATTGGCGTGCGCATTAAAAGAATCAAAGAACGATTAAAAAAATTATTAAATGGAAAGGAAAATTAAATGGAAAAATCGATCGAAACAGTTTGGAAAGAAGGTTTTTTGAAAAGTGACGCATTAGTAGCTCCGAAACTTAATAACCTTTACAATCAAAAATCGATACATATAGTCGATAAATTTAGAAGAACTTACAAAATACATCTGATTGCAACGAGTGCATTTTCACTTATCGTATTGCCCATGTCATTTGTTTCGGGAATACCTTACGTGGGTATTCTCATGTTTATACTATTCAATGGAATAGTTATTATGAATAGAAAGCTTAGGAAGCAATTAGAAAAAATTGAGCCGAGCCTAAATAGCTATCAATACCTTCGCTCATTTGCCATGTGGGTAAAAAATCTAATTTCGGTTAACACAAAACTGTGCAGATATTTTTATCCCTTTACTTTTCTATCTGTAATTATAGGGTTTTGGTTTGGAAGCATTGGTGGGAACATACCAGGTGAGGAAGCTGTAAATAAACTAATTTTAGATTATCCTAACACCTATCTGGTATTTGATTTGCCCTTATTGGGGATACTTGGTGTGGTTTTAGTTGTATGCTTATTAGCAATCTTTGGTGCTCGGATTGGCAAATGGGATCTAAATTTGGTTTATGGTCGAATACTGAAAAAATTGGAGGTATTATTAGCAGACATGGAGGAATTAAGAAATTGATTATTCCTACTTATATTACTCATGATGAATCCGGCCTAAGACTTCTTTACCAAATATTTAGTCAATCGCTCTATTCTTTTTCTGGAAAATAAAATTTGGTGTTTATCTTTCCTAAGCGCCTTTTCCAAAAAAATATTGTAAGAGCGAACCGCCTTATCATACATTTTCAATCGGTCATAAGCCAGCGCTTGCCAATAATATGCCCAGTACTTTTCAGGATTAAGTTGAATCACTTTGGCAAACGCTGGTATGACCTTTCCAAATTCCCTTTGTTTTGTATAAACTTCACCGAGCCGGAAATACGCTTTCACATGGTTTGAATCCAATTTGATGACTTTTAAATAATCTTCGGCGGCTGCATCATAATCACGCTCTTTTTGCCAGGAAAATCCCCGATTGAAATAGGCTTCAATATTGCGTGGCTCCCTGCCTATCACATAATTAAAATCGGTGATTGCTTTATTTAGTAAATTGAGTTTTTGGTAAGTAATGCCCCGGTTAAAATAAGCTTCTGTGGTTTTGGGCTTCAGTGAAATGGCTTTGTTTAGATCAACCAGCGCCTCACGGGTTTTCCCCAGGCGGATATTATTGATGCCCTTGTTGAGGTAAGCCGCAAAAACTTTTGTGCGCTTGCCCCACTTCGGCCAAGCCTGTAAAGCGATTTCGTAATCTGCCACCGCCTCGTTGTATTTTCCTTGAGCAGAGTAAGCATCCCCTCGCACCAAATAGGCTTGCGCGTACAAAGGCTTAAGCGTTATTGCTTTTGTGAAATCATCCCTCGCCAGGCCATAACGCTTTCGCTGAGCGTAAAGTCTCCCACGAAAATAGTAAGCCAATTCATCTTTTGGAGAAAGTGATATGGCCGAATTATAGTCTGCCAGCGCTTCCTCAGGATGCATCAATCTTAAATATATTTGGGCGCGGATTAAATAACCCGACCCGTAACCTTTGTTATTTTTCAGAAAGTTATCTGTAAAGTTCAAAGCTTTTAAAGAGTCGGTAGTTGATAAAAAGTTCAACGTTTTGAAAACCGACACAGCAAACTTTTTATCGATTCTTTCATTTAAGGCATCAGTACAGATTTTCAGATTGAGTAAGCTGCGGTCGAACCAGGGCATGTATTTCAAGGCTTTGACAAATTCCTGTTTGGCCGTGAGCAGATGGCCTTTGGAGCCAAGTTCGATCCCGCGGTAATCGTGAACCAACGCGCCCGTAACGACAGATTCATTTGCAACCTGGGCAGGATAGAGAAGGGAGTAATAAGTCAGGAAAAATAGTATTGAAATAAATTTTAGCATTATAGCAAATTACTGATTTGAAGAAATTAAAGTTTCAACAAAGATTTGAACTGGAAACTAAAGCACGTTGAATGCTTTATACCTTCTTCTCCAACCACGCCCGAAAATCAAAATAATCCAGCACATTCTGAATGTCCTCTTCCGCCATATCGGTAAAAATATCGGTTTGTAATTTGCACATCAATTTCCTATGGTCGCCGGGGCCGCTCATGCTGATTTTTGCAAAAAACTTCAGCAGCGCTTTTTCGAAGGGTAACAAATTACGCTTCTTTTTTAAAAACCGCCTGCACGCCTCCACCGCATATTTCAAAACCATCGTGTTACCCAACTCAAAATGAATCACTAAGTTTAGCAGTTGTGCATAACTCTGGATATCCTCACGTATCGTGCCGTAATTTGCACGCATAATTTCATTCAGCCAGTTTAGTGCGTGCTGATAATCATCCTGCATAAAATAAAAATAAGCGAACTGATAATAAAACAGCAGCTTGTAGTCCGAGGGAATGCGAGAATCGTACTTTTCCATAAAAGCCCGAACTTCTTGTGCAAGTCGTACACCTTTTTCATAATCCTTGGCATCGCGGTAAAGCTCAAGTTCCAGGTTATAGCGTCGTACCTGTAGTTTTATGGTAAACGGATTTTGTTCGTTCAGTCCATATCTTTCAGGAATAGATTTTATTTTTTCCAGTAATTCCGGTACGCGGTCTAACTTTCCGGAAAATAGATAGTGCCCGATTTTGTTATTTAATGCAGTCACGTAAGAAGAAGGATCATCTCTAATTGTATCGGGATACGCTTCAATAAATTCGATAAGTTCTGTCAGCTTGCGTTCGGCTTCGTTCGGACTGCGGGTTACTGTGTTGTAGGCGTATAAAATATGGTAGTACAAAATTTTTGCTGAAAAAGAATTAGCCACAGCACCATCATTTTGGAGCAGAGGATTTTCTATAAACTTACCATCCTTCAAATTATCCTGCGAAAAGTTATCAAACATATTTAAAGTCAAATCCCAGAAGCCGTTTAAATTTGTTAATTTTTCAAGTATGATTTTTTCGTCGTTCAGCAACTCATTTAAAAGTTCGCTACTTTCCTGGCGGCTTTTCTTCTCAAGCTGAAGTTTACGTTTCCAGAAAAAAAGCTCTAACAATTCGGGGAAGTGTTCGTATTTTTTTGCAAGGACTATTGCTTTTTCAATCACATAATGGCATTGGTCAAACAATTCTTTTTTGAATAGAATTTCAATATCGCGCAATAAGTCTTTGAGTTCAGCGCCCTTAGAAATTTTAGCATGATAATTCCTTAGGCTTTTAAGAATTAGATTATTTAGATAGATTTTAGTGACATGCAATTGTTTGCTAAAAGCCATGTTTTTGAAACTTGCCCTAAGCGCATTTTCGTCATAAATTTTCTGACGGTCGATGGTATCAAACAATAAAAGATAGTTTTTATTTGCGCTACCGGTGGAAGCAAATAATTTAAAATACCTTTTTTCAGCCTTGGTCAAGGATTTAATTAAAAAAAACAGATTACCTTTTTTGCTCATAGAGTCTTACGTTTTTTACTAAAAAAGAAAACTTTTCGCCTAACAATTAACAAAAACGTACGAAAGAGTCAAGTTAGCATTTTACGTTTTGAGATTTTGACATATTGATTTATGTGGAGTAAACCGCTATGTTACTCCCGCGCGCTAAAAATATTATTTCACAGTTAACTTTAAGGAGAAACAAAATGGCAAATGCAATAAATTGGTTTGAGATTCCCGCAGCAAATTATGAACGGGCAACAAAGTTTTATTCAGAGGTTCTCGGCGC
>JAJDAE010000235.1 GCA_029262035.1 Candidatus Zhuqueibacterota bacterium | reverse complement strand
GATTGGCGGTTGACGCAAACGCTTGAAAATGAACTGGATGACAAAATCCTGAATTTGTCAGAGCTTGCAGCAAATCAAATTGATACTGACTTGCTTTTAAGCGTAACCGCCGGAGATGAAGCTAGCCGAACCTACCGAAATTTAATTTCACAAATTCAGACAATTCAGCAAAAAAGCGGGGCGCGGCGAATTTATGTTTTTTTCAAGAACAGGCAATCTGTTCTCGATACAAAACCTGAAATTCCAATTGGTACCGTTTACACTTTTCTTCCCCTTGCAGAATCTGAACTTGGGGAGCTATTTAGCGGGGCTCATCAAATTTCGGTTTTGTTTGAAGGCAACGATGACCGGTTGTACAAAAGTGGTTTTGCTCCTATTTATGTCGATCACGAAATCGTCGCAGCGCTTGCCCTTGAAGCGAACGCCGAGACACTTTCATCAATACGTATTGTGCGCCGGGATTTACTGATTCTTGGATTGGTAATTTTAGCAAGTTCTATTCTATTAGCAATTTACTTTTCCAAACGGCTCACCACGCCAATCCGTAAATTAAAGGATGCGGCACAAAGAATCGAACAGGGTGATTACGAGTCGAAAGTTGCTGCGCTAGGTAAAGATGAAATCGGCTTTCTCGCAAAAACGATGGAAGAAATGCGCCGGGCCATTGTGCAACGAGATACGGTGCAAAAAACCATGCTGGCCGGCGTTGCCCACGAAATTCGAAATCCATTGGGAGGAATTGAACTATTTGCAGGATTACTTGCAGATGAAGTGAACGAGCCATCTGCCAAAGCAGAAGCAGAAAAAATTAAAAAAGAAGTACGAAATCTTAATAAAATCGTCAGCGATTTTTTGGATTATGCAAGGCCGCAAACAATCAACAAAAAAAGTTTTGTAATTACTGATTCAGTTGACGAAGTAACAATGCTATTGGCTCATGAGCTTGAAAATATTAGAGTCATTGTCTCCGAGGAAAAAACCGGGATACGCCTTTTAGCCGACCAGCAGCATTTCAAACAAATTTTTCTCAATCTTTTTAAAAATTCGATCGTTGCCATCCAACAAGATGGAGAAATTACAATCAATATAAAATCAAGCCCTGGAATTGAAATTACTTTTTCAGATAATGGCTGTGGAATTCCGTTGGAGATGCATTCACAAATTTTCGAGCCCTTCTTTACGGGTAGCAAAGACGGCACCGGGCTGGGGCTTGCTCTCGTGAAAAGTCTCCTGGAAGCCAATGGCTGCCATATTGAATTAATAGCAAAACCTGAACAAGGAACGACTTTTCAAATTCGAAAATTACCGAAGTCTTAAATTAAAATATGTTCTTCAAAAATAATAATTTTCAGCGGTTTAGTTGTTTATAGTTTCCCGCCCACCTATTCTGCCCAAACGACGATTTGATAGCCCTGCTCCCTGACCGGCGTGAATTGGCGCTCTGCCTCTCAAGTCCGGCAAGCCAAAGGATGTTCTGCCATCCCCCCCATAAGTAGTTCCCAAAATTGAAAATAACCCTTGAAATTGAGAGATTGCAAGAAGTTGACCATCGCACATTGCCCAGCCGCGTGGCGCGAAATTGCCGCCAAACATAACAATTTCACCAATAAATGGATCGGCACTTTGAAATCCCTCGGAAGCTGGTGCATTCCGTGATGGGAATATACCTTCCAAAGCGATGATATAGTTGACAGTGCCAAAAGGCTGCATATTGGAATCCTGATTAAAATTTAACAAAGTACCATTTCCAGAAAATGAATTAGCAAGAACATTACCTGCCACATGCAATTTTTCTTGTGGCTGGTTTACGCCGACACCAACATTTCCGGGAACACCGGTGAAAATATCATCCCCGGAAACTATCCAGGACGAATCTGAAAGAGCCCCAACTGCGAGCTTTTCTTTTGTTACAGCGCCGTCTGCAAGCTTGTCTGTAGTGATGGCGCTATCAGCTACTGTGGCAGCACTAAAACTATAGGGCGATGTTGTCAAAGGTGTACGTGGGTTGAGTTCTTCTTCAGAGCCAATAGTTACACCAAGCCAATAAGGACGGTCAAACGTTAACGCAAGAGGATTTGTGCTGCCCAGAATGGCGTTAAATAGTCCGTTGACAACCGCGACGCTTTGATTTTCTTCCCAAATTGCGGTCTGACTCATGGTATCTTCGTAGAGTTTGAATATAATTTCATAATTCGCATTTGCTACCGGCTCGCCATTACTTCCGGTTAAAACACCCTGATAGCTCATAGTCTGAGGAATCTGGCTGTATGCGTTAAAACAGAACATAAACAAGAATATAGGTAAATATATTTTCATTGGTCCTCCCGAAAATTAAGGTTAACTTATCAAAAATATAAAATATTGCCTGAGCTAAAAAGATGCAAGAGTTTGCAGTTTTCTGAAATGCTTCACCTAAGGTAATTGTTCTAAATTCATTTTACAACAAAGAAAATTTATATTAAGCTGACCGCTTGGCTGGAGTACCAAGAATATTTTGTTTCTTTTCATTAGCAGATCTCAAACGAAACCGTAAATGGCACCGGCAAGGATTTATATATCAAGCGGGCACCTCATCAAAAAAATTAAAAAAAATTAATGCACTACTGACATACAGTTGTCACGCCCGCGCTTTATATTAACCTCACCAATAAAACTTACAGATTTTAACCTGAATAATTCATTGCCACCAAGACACAAAGACAGTAAGGAGACACAAAGATTTAAAAATAAAAGTGTTATGAAAAATTTTGCTCCATAGTAAGTAAATTTTAATTTTCAAAACACCTTCTTCCATAACTTTGTGAATCTTTGTGATTTAGAGTCTTCGTGGCAAAATTCATAAATAATGCAAGTTAAAAAGACTATTTGCTTATCCATTGAAAACTTGAACGCTTTTCCCTATATTCACGACTGCTTTAAAGTATAGAATATAAATTATTTGATAATAAATCGTTACCTAGAGAAATTTAACTTATGTCCATTATTTTTCAATTTGCATTAATTGTATTCTTCAGTTTGCCGGCCTTGCTTTCCGGACAAACCAGAACCGTCAACCCCGATAGCGCTTTACAAAAAATCCTGGAAGAATTGAGCGGTACCCGGCTCACGCTTGAAAATGCTCTAATGGCCGGTCAGGAGAAATCAACATCAGTACGCCAGGCAGAAGCAGTTTACAGGGCTGCTCGCGGTACCGTGCGCAGAGAAAAGGGCTTCTTCGATCCTGTGCTTTTTTTCAGCCTGAATTTCGAAGAAGTTGAAGCGCCAACAGCATCTTTTTTCTCGGGTGCGCCCATCCTGCTCACCAAGCAAACCACCAGCCAGACCGGATTACGGATGAATTTACCCATCGGCACTGAGTTAGAAGCGTCACTAAATGTCATCCGTTTACGGACCAATTCATCTTTTGCGTTTTTGAATCCACAATATACAGCTTTCGGAAATTTGAGTCTTCGCCAACCATTGCTCGGAGGCCTTAGAGTCTCCGCGCGCAAAGAGCTCACTCGAGCCGAACGCGAATTGGAGGCGGTCAAAGCTCGCTATGATCAGGCAGTCCTTGACTTAGAGGCAGAAGTTGAAAGCGCTTATTGGGATTTATATGCCGCTGAACGAAATTATGCTGTGCGCAAACTGCTACAGGAACAAGGTGAAGCATTTCTCCGAGACGCGGAACTGCGGGCACAAGCCGGAATTATAGGACCAAGCCAGGTCGCTAGCGCGCAAACGTTTCTCGCAGAACAAAATATACTGCTGCTAAATGAAGAGGAGGCGCTCGACCAACTCTCCGATGAGTTGTCTATTTTGTTGGGAATTAAACCACAAAACGACTCCCCCCGATTTATTGCAGTTGACAACCCCTCCAGCGAATTCCCCGCTCAAATGTTAGAGGATTTGATGACGAATGCCATAAAATATAATTTTGATGTGAATGCTGCAAAAGCAGAAATTGCCGCGAGCCGCGCTACTGCCAGAGCAGCCGGTTGGGAGGCTTTACCAAAAATTGATGTGGTGGGTTCAATCGGCGGCAACGGAATCAGCGGTACGGCTCAGGATGTAATTTTCGGCGGAGATACCCTGCTAACAACCCGGGGCGGCAGCTTTGGCGAGGCCGTTAGTCAGGTCAGTAAACGCGACTTCAAAACCTGGACAGTTGGCGTTGAAGTGAGTATACCCATTGGTTTTCGCAGCGGCTTGGGAGAAAAAGAAAGATTGCAATCACAGGTTGTAATAGCTGAGCAAAATTATATTGAGCAAGTCAGAAATTTAGAGGCACAAGTAAGAACCAGTTTCAGGGAGCTGTCCAACGGCAAACGCCGAATTGATGCTGCCCTGGCCGGGGTTGCTGCAGCACAAAATCAAGTTAGGATCGGTTTGATAGAGTTCCGCAACGGCCGTTCCACCGCTTTCGAACTGGTGCGGTTAAGCGCAGATTTTGCCGTAGCTCAACAAAGATATTCTGAAGCGCTGGTAAAAACTGCAAAGGCTGCTGCCACTTTAAAGGCGCTTACTTCCGGGAAGTATCAAGGCACGAACTAACCGGTTTCGAAATACGTAGTACAAAATAAGTCAGTAATATCGGAGTATTTATGATTGAAACCTATCGTGGAATTGTTTACCCACACCAACTGGACCACATGGAACATATGAATGTGCAGTGGTACACATCTAAGTTCGACGAGGGAACATGGCATCTCTTTTCCATGGTGGGCATTACATCTGCTTATATTCGAAAAAACAATAAAGGCATGGTTGCGGTTGAGCAAACCACGAAATATAAAGCCGAGGCATTATCCGGTGATCTGCTTATTGTGGAATCAAAATTTCTTGAGGTCATGGATAAGGCTATTAGATTTTTCCACATCATGTACAATTCTGAAACGGGGATAGAGTTAGCTACTTCTGAATTAGTTGGGGTACATCTTGATAGAAAAGAAAGGAAGGCTTGTCCTCTTCCCAAAGACATAAAAGAAAAATGCATGGCTCTAATTGAATGATACAATAAATGCAATAACATTGAATTTGAAATAAGAACGGATACAAAAATGACCATACTAAAAAAAATGCTTTTTTACACACCTTTAATTACATTGGCACTTTTCGGCTGTTCCGAAGAAAAGGGCGGGCACAAGGGATTTTCAATGCCACCGACACCGGTTGAAATTGCTCCCGCAATCACGCAGGAGGTTGTAGATAAATTTGAGGCGGTCGGTACAATTAATGCGGTCGAAGCCATTACGGTTGTGGGCGAAATTGATGCTGCGGTGGTTCGCCTACCCTTCAAAGAAGGTGGGGAAATTAAACGTGGCGCTCTTATCGCACAACTGGATGATTCCCAACTCGCTGCTGAAGTTGCCCGCGCCGAAGCCCTGCGTGCACAGAGCCGTTCGACCTACGATCGGGTTAAAACCGTTGTCGCCCAGGATGCCGGCGCTCCCCAGGATCTGGATGACGCAGCTGCAGCGTTAAAAGTTGCCGAAGCAAATCTGGCTCTTGAAAAAGCTCGATTCGCAAAGTCACGCATCGTCGCACCGTTTGATGGTATTATTGGCTCCCGCGCTGTCAGCGTTGGAACCTTTTTACGGGCTGGACAGGAGATTACTAAATTAGCAAATATTGATAAAATCCGCGTGAACTTTTCTGCGCCGGAACGGTTTCTTGCCCAGTTAAACCAGGGCGCAAAGGTGACGGTATCGACGACCGCGTACCCGGGCTATGAATTACAAGGAACCATAATTGTAGTGGAGCCGGTGCTGGATTCCGCGACACGAAGTGCAAGAATTGTTGCTCAGGTTGAGAACCCGGGACGTAAATTTAGGGCAGGAATGTCGGCGGATATTTATGCTGTTTTAAGTTCGCGCCCGGAAGCCATCACCATTCCCAATGAGGCTGTGTTTGCCAGCGGCAACCAGTCTTTTGTGTATGTTGTTAAGGAAGACAGTACCGTGGCCATGGTTGCCCTCACACTCGGTACGCGCACAGCAAATAATGTTGAAGTTGAAGTGGGCTTAAAGCCCGGCATGGAAGTCGTGCGTACCGGTCACCAAAAACTTTTTGAAGGCGCCAAAGTAATGCCAATAAACAGCAATGAAGCGGCCAACTAAGTCAAACGCCAAATTGACCAAAAGGTAAATTATATGAAATTAAGCACAATATCCATAAAGCGACCGGTCTTCGCGACGGTGATGAGTTTAACAATCCTCTTGTTTGGGATTATCGCTTTTTCCCGATTGCCTGTGCGCGAGTATCCGGATATAGATCCACCGATAATTTCGGTGGTCACATTTTATCGTGGCGCCAGCCCAAGCGTTGTCGAAACGCAAATCACGAATATCCTTGAAGAGCAGTTCGCCACACTTGAGGGCGTGAAAACCCTCACATCCTCCAGCCGCGAACAAGGCTCGGTAATCACCATTGAATTTGAACTCAACCGCAATGTCGACGAAGCAGCGAATGATATCCGCGATCGGGTATCGCGAATTCGGGGCAACCTTCCCTCGGAAGTTGATGATCCAATTATCTCCAAGGTAGATGCTAACGCCCAACCGATAGTTTGGCTCGCGCTTTATAGTTCTCACCATAGCGGTTTGGAATTATCGGATATTGCCAATCGGGTTTTAAAAGAAAAAATTCAGCGTTTACCGGGGGTCGGCTCCGTTATCATTGGGGGCGAACGCCGTTACGCAATGCGTGTTTGGCTAGATCCGCTGCGGATGGCGGCGCATAAACTAACGACGCAAGATATTGAAGCCGCAATCCGTCGTGAAAACGCTGAAATTCCAGGTGGTCGGGTTGAGGGTCAAGAGCGTGAATTTTCAGTCCGTACTCGAGGAGAATTACAAACACCTGAAGAATTCGGCGCCATAATTGTTTCACAGCAAGAAACCGACCTCGTACGTCTAAGGGATATTGCTGAAGTAACTGTTGCTGCGGAAGATGAGAGAACTGTTGCCCGTTACAACAGCGAGTCAGCAGTTGGGCTGGGAATTGTAAAGCAGTCTAAAGCCAGCACTGTGGATGTGGCTGCCGCAATTCGGGCAGCATTGCCTGAACTGACAGTCCTGTTACCCGAAGAAATGAAATTATCGGTCGCTTATGATTCTTCAACTTATATTAATGATTCGATCAGCCAGGTAAAGGAAACACTTGTCATAGCCATGGGTCTGGTTATTCTCGTGGTTCTTATCTTTTTAAAAAGTTTCCGGGCTACCCTCATTCCAAGCATTGCTATTCCGATTTCCATCATCGGTGCTTTTGCTGTGGCTTATTTTGCCGGATTCACCATAAATATTTTAACCTTGCTGGCGCTGGTTCTTGCCATCGGCCTGGTTGTGGATGATGCCATTGTAATGTTGGAAAATGTTTTCCGCCACATGGAAATGGGGAAAAGCCGCTTACAGGCAGCCTTTGCCGGTAGCAAGGAAATCGGGTTTGCTATTGTTGCCACCACCGTTGCTCTTGTCGCAGTATTTGTACCTTTGGCTTTTCTTACCGGCTCTGTCGGACAACTATTCTATGAGTTCGGGGTAACTCTATCAGTAGCCGTCATCATATCGAGTTTTGTCGCGCTAACCCTGTCTCCGATGCTCTGTTCCAAACTGCTAAAATCAACCAGTTCAAACTGGGTGTCTCGCAGTTTTGATACTTTTTTTGAATTTCTGGACAGAACCTATCCCCGGATTCTAAATTGGACGATTAACCATCGTGCATTAATGATTATCGGTGGAATTCTGACTGTGCTTTTTAGTATCGGGTTGTATAAATTTTTACCTACAGAGCTTGTTCCTGTCGAGGATCGCAATATTGCTTTTGGAATTGTCATTGCTCCGGAAGGCGCAACTCTTGACTACACAGACCGCTATATGCGCGAAGTTGAAAAACGGTTGATGCCGCTGCCGGAGCGTCGTGGGTTATTTACCGCAGTTGGGTTAGGTTTTGGCGGTCCCGGTCGGGTGACGAATGGTATTCTTTTTCTGGCTTTGAAACCAAGAAATGAACGGGATAAATCCCAACAGCAAATCGTGCAAGAGCTTTTCCCAAAATTGTTTTCAATTCCCGGCGTGCTGGCTTTTGTCATCAATCCCCCAAGTTTAGGTGGAAGATTTAGTTCCAGCGCTGTTGAATATGTGCTACAAGCAGAAAGTTACGAAGAGTTGGAGCAAGCGGTTGGCATTATGATGGCGGAAGGTTCAAAGCTTGGTTATCTTATTAACCTCGACAATGATTTACGGCTTAATAAACCACAACTCGATATCAATATCGACCGCGGGCGAGCTTCCGATCTGGGTGTTTCGGTCACTGATATTGGCTCAACGCTTGAAACATTTCTCGGCGGGCGGGTCGTTACCAATTTCAAACGCGGCACCAAACAGTATGACGTAATCTTGCAGATGAAACCATCAGCCCGAGCCACTCCGGATGCAATTAAAGAAATTTATATTCGTGGTACCGGCGGTTTGGCCCAACTTGCAAACGTCGTTCGGATTGAAGAAACAGTCGCTCCGAAGGAATTGAATCATCACAACCGCATCCGCTCGGCAACAATTACAGCCAACCTGGCTCCCGGATCCAGCCTGGGTCAGGCTTTAGATGATTTAGACAGGATAACCGGCGAAAAACTTCCTACAAGCGTCAAACGTGAATTTGCCGGGCAGTCTTTGGAATTTAAGTCTTCAAGTTCTAAGCTATATTTTATGTTTTTACTAGCGGTCATATTTATTTTTCTTGCCCTGTCTGCCCAGTTTGAAAGTTTTATTCATCCGCTGACTATTTTGTTATCTGTGCCGTTGGCCGTGTTTGGCGCGTTGGTCACTTTATTCATCTTTGGGCAAACTCTCAATATCTATTCACAAATTGGTCTGATCATGCTGATTGGGTTGGTTACCAAAAATTCCATTTTGATTGTGGAATTTTCAAACCAATTGCGGGAGCAAGGCAAAACAATAGTAGAAGCTGTCATTGCGGCTGCAACAATTCGCCTGCGGCCGATTTTAATGACTTCGTTTTCAACGATATTAGGAGTCTTGCCAATTGCGATTGGTCTTGGCGCCGGAGCAGAGGCAAGGCGACCATTGGGTTTAGCCGTAGTAGGCGGTATGTTTTTCTCAACATTTTTGACGTTGGTGATGGTGCCGGTATTTTATACTGTACTGGCGCGTTTTACATCAAACCATAAAATTGATGA
>JAJDAE010000234.1 GCA_029262035.1 Candidatus Zhuqueibacterota bacterium | reverse complement strand
TAGTCTGCAACATTCACCACATTCCAGGCATTGAGCATTTCGGCAGTAAAAATCAGGTGCCTGTTGTTGCGCAGATTTAAATTTATGGTAAACCCCAGGTCGATGCGAAGATAATACCGGAATTTTTGCAGCGTGTCAAAGTCAATTGCGAGTTCCCGTCCGCCATTGCCATCGTCCTGCAAAATGGAGGGGAAATACAGAAAGCCGCTGCCATAAAGTACCCGCGTATGCGCTTGCATATTAGGTAGCCTGGGTACTTTGTCCTGCATAAAAAACCGGAAGGTGTGGGTTTGGTCTAAAAGTCGGCGCTTGTAATTCTCCATGCCAATTTCGCGCTCACGCGATTTCAAATAGCTGTAGCTCAGCCAACTATTTACTCCCGGCACGATTTCGCCCTTGAACAAAAAGTCCAGCCCGTAAGCATAGCCTTCGAAATTATTACGATCGCCATAAATCAGCCGCAATTCTTCCTGGTAGTACGGAATCAGTTTGTCGAGTTTTTTCGCATAAATATCCAGTTGCCAATCCATTTTGGGGTTAACCAGATGCTCCCAACCCATGTTCGCCTGAATCGCCTTTTGAGGTTTAAGATCAAGTTGGCCGGCATCCTGCTTACCACGCAGCTCATGAAAAAACGGTGGCTGGTAATAAATACCCGCACCCAGGCTGAATTTATTTTTTGGGTTTACATCATATTTCAAACCGGTTCTGGGACTGAACAGTGTTTCCTTTGTAAATTTGTGATGCAGGATTCTGACTCCGAGGTTGGTTTGCAGTTTTTCCGAAATCACAAAATTATCCTGGACAAATGCACTGGAATTATCGAAATTTGCAATCAGCGAAGAGTTGGTTGAAAGCGGCATTTCAGTAGCAGATTCTTCGCCGGTTTCCTGTACAAATTCATCCTGTGAATTTTCTTGTTTTATAAACCGATGTTGCACACCAACTTTGAGCAGATGCCGGCTTATCCGGTAATCCATTTCCCCTTTTAGTTCGGTTGATCGGACATTTAAAAAGTTGTTGGCAGTTTCCACGCGCGTTTTTAAAAAACGGCTGTTGCCAGGCTGATTCGCGTTGGGTGAGAAAAAGAAATCACCGTTGAGGTCAGCGGTTTCATCCTCATTTGTTGTAAAGTGTGCCAGGGATAAATTAAATCGGACTTTTTGATTGAGCTTCTTTTTAAATTTTAGTGCGAGAAGGCGGGTGGTTAATTCATAGCTGCGCTGGCCATCCCACTCTATCCGAACCTCGCGTACAACATTGAACCCCCTGGCGAAATTACCGCGCCAGACTTCAGGCGTTAAATCGAATTTGTTTTGAGCATTTAATGCGAACAATTCCAACGCCGAGGACGGAGTAACCTGATAACTCACCAAGGCCTGGACATCAAAAAACTCCGGGGTATAGTCGCCGGTTGTTTGCAGCTTATTGACAAAAATTGAGGGATTCGCATAACGAATACCGGCTGCCCAACTCAATTTGCCGAAACTCCGTTTTAGTGCAAGTCCGGCATTGAGCAAATCGGCACGAACAGTTGTTTTAAATGAATCGTTCTCGGTCAGGTCGTATGATATTTCAAGTGCCGAAGCGAGCTTGTCTCCAAAACGCGCCGGAAATGCACCGCTATAAAGTTTGATGTTCTGCACCAGGTCGGGGTTGATAAGCGACTGATTTTCTTCCACGCCCTGGCGTAACAGAGCCGGTCTAAAAATTTCATAGCCGTTGAGGTAAATCAGGTTTTCATCGTGATTGCCGCCGCGCACGTTAAAGGCAGAACTCAGTTCATTGTTTGAGGTGACGCCCGGCAAGATTTTAATGCTGCGTAAAACATCAGAGTAAACCGTTGGCATGCGCCGAATGTCCTTGTGCCCGATGGATTGCACGCCGGAGACAGCTTCGTGTTTTCCCCAAACAGTAACCGTTTCATTTTTGACAAAAGTTTCCGTCATTTTTATGATGAGATTTTGGTCGGACTTTTTGTTTGTTAATTTGATGGTTCTGCTTTGGGTCGCATAACCAAGGTAACGAAATTCAATGGTGTATTCGCCGAATGGCAACTGCAGTTGAAAACGACCCCTTGCATCAGAGGTCATGCCGGTTTGATTTGGCGACACCAGAATATTACAAAGTGGCAATGGGAAGCCGGTTTGGCCGTCTACCACGCGGCCTGAGATCGTACCGTCCCGGGCAGATAATATTGAGGCAAAACAACTAATCGCTACAAAAACCATTACATGCATTTTTCATACTCCGAGATTTTAAACAAACAAAAAACTACTCGTAGCGATTGAACAGATAGAAATCCTTGATTGAAGTTTTAAAGTACTGAGATTAACAACATGGTAACAAGTTGGCGGGAGTTGGGTTTCCTTTTGTTTTATTAATACATAATCAAGATAAGATATTATTTCAACTTTACAAATGTTTTATGAATAGGAAACTGAACCTTGACAATCAAAGAGTAGAGATTTGTTATTTTGGTTCCTTATTGCGCTGAAGTAAATGTTCTTTTATTTCAAAAATGAATTCTTTCATCTCCGAAAACATTTCTTCGACAATTTCTTTATCAAATTCCACATAAGAATCGTAATCGCTTTTTGTTCTTCGATTGAAAGCTTTGTTGATGATTTTTCCGAATTTAGAGTCAAACTGATTGGTGTGAATAAATTCTTTATTGAACCATCCAATTAATTGAGCGTGCTTAGAGGTTTCAAATTTATAGGCTAACCCAAGACCCAACAAGGCATAAAACATACCGTAATATATTCGGTTTATCGCAGATCTCGTTCTGTCGTTATCTATGAGTAGGTGAACATCTTGAATTGTTTCTTCCGCTTGATTTATCCTGTGTTCAATTAAAACTCTTCTATCTTGTTCATTAAGTGTCATGCGTAAATACCGGATTTTAAGGCATTTATAAATATAGGTTGTTTTCCCCGCAAAGAAGCTATCTCTGGTTCCGAAATCAGATGTGCATCGATAAGAATATTGAATTTTAAATCTATATCATAACACAAATCTAATATTTCATTCTCATCTTTCCCGGAGTAAAGGTTTTTTAGAACGATGAGAACATCATAGTCTGAGTATTTCTTTGCATTACCCCTGGCTTGCGAACCGAATAAAATCACGTCCTTTATTGAGTCGCCACAGTTTTTTTGTAAATATTTTTTTAGAGTTTCTAAGATATTTTGTTTGGTCTGGTTCATTTTACAATTTTTTGTTTTATCTATAGAAAAGTAGAATAGTATTTTAAATAAACAAACATTTTTTATGAGGTGCTCTTTAAAATATCAAATTCTTTCTCACCCAACTCTTCGAGAGATTTCAATTTTAGTTCGGCGATATCATATCTGGTTTCATGCCAAACGCTTTTTTCAGGAATAGCTACGGTTTTGAGCCGGGCTGCTTTTGCGGCCAGAATTCCGTTAAAAGAATCTTCAATAGCAAAAGCTTCATCATGCTTCAGGCCAAGTTTTTCCAGAGTGGTGATGTAAATAGCCGGATGTGGTTTACCGTATTGCTCGAACTCGGCCGAACGCACAACTTCAAAAGTATCCAGCATATTAAATTTATTTAAAACCGTTTTAATCAGCCGAAGATGAGTTGAAGAAGCCAGGGCGAGTCTCAAACCTTTTTTTTGAAAAAAGCTGATGGTTCGTTCCACACCGGCCATGGGCTCACTCTTGGCTAAAATGAGCTTTTCCAGCTCGGTTAAAATATCCTCCTGAACCTCCTCGACCGTCGCTCCGGTCCATTTAAATTCCTTGAACCGCTGTTTCACCACTTCGTCAACACGCATGCCCATGGTCTCGGTACACATTTTGTGGGTTAAATTTACGCCAACCCGCGCAAAAGCGATAATCTCGGCTTCCTGCCAAAGCGGCTCCGAATCGAGGATGACGCCATCCATATCGAAAATCACGGCTTTAAACATTTAAAGTCTTTCCGGGTTTTCAACCGTGACATCAAACTTTTCTTCGCCGGTATGTTTTGTCGCTTTTGGCTCGAAGAGTAAAACATGTGCCTCTTCTTCAGCGTACGGTTGGTGTTCAGTATTTCTCGGAACAATAAAAAATTCGCCCTCTTTAAGATGGACTTCTTTGTCACGCATTCTTAGGGTCAGTTCGCCTTTAACAATGAGAAAAAGTTCGTCCTGCTCTTCATGTTTGTGCCAGACAAACTCGCCTTTTAGTTTGGCAAGCATAACAATTTGCTCGTTGAGTTCACCAACTATTTTGGGTGTCCAGTGCTCATTAAAAAGATTGAACTTTTCTTTGAGATTTACTTTTTCCATCCTCTGCCTCTATAAAGTTTTTTGCATCATAATCGCTGAACCCGGACATAATTCAGTAAACTGAGCATGATTTTTAATTGGTTCCGGAGCGGAATCTCGACTTATGGTTTTAAACCCGAAGCGTTGGAAATATCCATCGGCATCAATGGTGAGTAAATACAGACTTTTCACGCCTTTTTCTTTCGCATTTTTGATGAGTTCATCATGGATTTTTTTACCGACTTTTTGCCCACGGTACAAAGTATCCACAGCGACAGAACGCAGCAATGCAGCCTTACCAAAGAATTCCAGACCGCCGGTACCAATAAGGTTGCCGTTGTTATGAACTACTACAAAACCATTTAGGCCGGAATCAATGTCTGCAATGCACAGACCATTCTTTTTTAGCAATAATGCGACTTTGTCGCACTCTTCGGGTGAGGCTGTTTGAACTTGAATATCTTGCATATCTGACTCCAAAATATGAACAGATGCCCCGGTAATCCGAGGCACCCATCCCAAATATAATATTGGAAAATATTTTAATTAAATCTATTGTTATTTTTCGCCATAGACAGTTATACTTAAAATTCTCGGCGGATTTTGTTTTACTTTGTCGATCTGTTCTTGCGTCAAATACTTCTGAAGCAATGTTTCATCCACTTTAATTTCTTTCTCTTTCTGAACGGTAATGTTTTTAAACCCGGCCTCTTTTACATAGCCAAGATATTCCTGTTTTTGTACTGCGCCTGAAATACAGCCCACGTAAGCTTCAGCGGCGTTTCGAATTTCATCGGGTAGTACGCCTTCAAAAACAATATCCGAAATACTGAAATGGCCGCCGGGTTTAAGTGTGCGGTAGATTTGCGAAAACGTCTTTACTTTGTCGGGCACCAAATTGAGCACACAATTGCTGATTGTAACATCGACGGAATTATCATTTACCGGTAAATCTTCAATATCCCCGAACCTGAATTCAACATTGTTATGGTTGAGCTTCTCTGCGTTAAGACGGGCTTTGTCTATCATTTGGTCGGTAAAATCCACACCGATTACTTTGCCTTTTTCGCCCACTATTGCCCGTGCTACAAAGCAATCGTTGCCGGCGCCTGAGCCTAAATCGAGTACCGTGTCGCCCTCTTTCATTTTGGCGAACTCTGTTGGTACACCACATCCAAGGCCAAGGTCGGCTTCCGGCGCATAGCCTTCCAACTGAGAGTAGTCTTCAGACATAATGCTTACATCGTTATCATTACAACTTGGCCCGCAGCAAGACGCCGGTTCTTTGTTGCTGTTTTTATCAGCGATTTCACCATACTTTTCTTTGACCAGTGATTTAATTTGTGTGTTGGTAGTCATGTGGTTCTCCTTTGCTTTAATCGTTATATCGCTATATTGCGATTATTAGGGTTAAATTTTTTTAGCAACAGCCTTTAATAGATTCCAGGATATTTCTTAACAATCCCTTTGCGCGTTCCCATACATCAAGATCGATGCAATAGCAAACTTTGGGGCCATCAATGGCACCTTTTATCAGACCAATTCGTTTTAATTCATTAAGGTGTTGGGAAATGGTCGATTGCGAAAGTGGTAACACTTTTACTAAATCATTGCAAATGCAGGTTTGCGTTTCCAACAAATGCTGAATGATCGCAACCCGGGCGGGGTGAGCAAATGCCTTTGCAAATTCCGCTATTTGATTTTGTTCTATGCTAAAGTTGTCAGATTTTGTAACGCCCATCTTGTTTCCCGTTTTTGTTTAGATTGATATATCGCAATAATACGATTAAAGTTTCAGAAAATCAAGTTTTTTTTCTGGGAGGTCAATTCCATATTAAATTTCACTAGTTCCGGATTTCCAACTCTCAGGATCACGATGAAGATGCATAATTGAGATAATTAGAATTTTTTCAGTTCGGGTTTGATAGATTATTCCATACGGAAACGGTTTGTTCTACATCTGCGCGTACGTTTGGAAAGTGGTGTCCACGCCTTGGGAAACTGCACAATTCTTTCTAAAGTCTTCTTGATTTCAGATGCGAATTTATAACCGAGCCCTTCACTTTCCTTGTTGTAATACTCGACAGCCTTAGTGAATTCATGTTCCGCAATGGAAAGAAATTCAAGCTGCATAAAGAGTTACTTCCTCTCAATTCTGTCAAAAACTTCTTTTGCAGACCTTGCAGTGAATTCCCCTCGGTCGTATGCATCGATCCTATCTTCAGCTTCTTTTGCCCATAGTTCATCAATGGTATTTCTTTCTGGAAATTCAAAACTAGACAAAAGTTGTTCAATTAAATCAGCGCGTTCGATTGGTGGTAGCTCAAGCGCGTCGGATAAAATCCTTTCAGTATTTTGTGACGTCATGAACTCCTTGAATGATATTCATAAAGAAAAATACAATGCCATATTTGCAAAATCAAGAACTTCCCTGAATTTCTATTTCGGATTATTACTCAATTTAATTTAGCAGTTTTACGATTGACCGTTTAGCTTTTAAAGGCTTTGCGTTTTCCAAAACAACTTTATCGCACCCGTTAAATTTTGCAAAATTATTTATCTCTTCTACCAGCAAATCCAGAAACTCCTCAAAATCTACGTCAGGGTTTTCTATGAAAAAATTTTTGATGATAAAAGTTTTTGATTTCCGATCAGCTTTTGTATCCATTCTGCCCACGAAGACATCTCCCCAAAGAATGGGTAGGCAAAAATAACCAAACACCCTTTTGGGCGCCGGTACGTAACATTCAATCTGGTAGTTAAAATCAAAAAACTGAGCAGTGCGTTTGCGTTGAATTATGAGATTGTCAAAAGGCGAAAGAAAAAAAATGTTTTTCGGGGAAATCCTTTTGTTTAACAACTCCAGCTTTTGTTGCGTGGTATAGTAGTTCCCGGGCAATCCCTCAATACTTGCTTCTACAATTTCTCCATCGTTCAACATTTGTTTGAGTGTACCGGCCACGTCGTGCTCAACTTTTCTTCTCAGATATTTGATTTCGGCTTCATTGACAACGCCGTGGGCGGCCATGGCTCTGGCAATTAAATACCGACTGAATTCAGCAGTCGTAGGCGGTGTGGTATCAATTTGGGAAGGAATAGCGCGTTCGGTCAGATCGTACACTTTTTGAAAACCCTGGCGGCGAACGATGGTTAACTCGCCTTCGTTAAACAACTGCTCGAGTGCGATTTTTGCCGGTTTCCAGTTCCACCAGGGGCCGGATTTATGGTTCTCAGGAGGCTTGAAATCCCGGGCCATCAATTCGCCTTCGGCCTTGATTCGATCGAGGCAAAATTTCCTGACCGTTTCATCTTTGGGGAACCATTTGATTCTACCTTCGCGCCAGGCGTTCATTTGTGGGATGCAAAAACGATAATCGTCCATCGGTAGATAAGCCGCCGCATGTCCCCAATATTCGAGTATACGCTTTTCTTTTGCATGGAGTTGTTCGAGCAGTTTGGGTGCGTAATTGTCAACCCGGGTGCCAAGAACATGATGGTGTGCCCGTTCGATTACGCTGATGGTATCAATTTGCACATAGCTCAAAGCCTGAACGGTTTTCAGGACGCCATTTTTGCCTTTCCCGAAGGGATTTTTTTTATGCAATCCCTGACTGATTAAGGCAAGTTTTCGTGCTTGTTTTTTTGTGAGGGTAATTTTTTTCACTTATTTCAGGAGAGAATAAATATATTGGTCACCGATATCACCATTTTTGATAATGCTTTTTTGCAGCCGTGCCTCATATTCAAAACCGGCTTTTTCCAACACTCGCATAGAGGCTTTGTTCCATTCAAACACACCGGCAAAAATCCGTGAAATCTCGAAGTTTTCAAATGCATACTTGGTGATGGTAATAATTGATTTGGTCATGATGCCTTTATTCCAGAATGGTTCGCCAAGCCAGTACCCAAGTTCAGCGCTAACCCGGTAAACATCGGGTAGAACTTCAATGCCAATGCCGCCAACCGCCTTGCCGTTTACGGCGATTGCGAAGTTGGTTTGTGGGTTTTCTGCGGCGGCAGCAGTAATCCATTTTTTTGCGTCCTTTTTTTTGTAGGGGTAGGGAAAGACATCACGCAGGTTATCCCAAATCTTTTCATTGTTGGCGTTGGCAACCAAAGAACCTGCATCTCCATCTTGCCACGAACGCAATTTAGAATCCTGTAAGTTCGTTTCTGCCTTAGTCATCTGTAAAAATTAATCATTTTTATTAATGCTTACTTTCTATCTTGCAGAGAGTGTGGAAAAGAAATTCATTCATCAAACTTTTGCTTTTCATTATTATATTAATTCCATAATTTAACCACAAATCAAAAAATGTCAACAATCAAAATTTTTTTAATGGAAAAATAATGAAAAAAAATATTTTAATGATAATTTGTGTTTCGGTTTTTATCTGTCAGCCTGCTTTTTCTCAAAACGATTTTACCAGAGCAGACTCTTTGCGCGGGATGCTGACATCACTTAGAACTTGCTTTGATGTAACTTACTACCATCTCGATGTAAGAATTGATCCTGGGAAACAAACCGTTGCCGGCAGCAACACAATACAATTTCGTGCAACTATAGACTTCAAAAAAATGCAGCTTGATTTGGTTGAGCACATGAAAGTTGAAGCCATAAAATTCAAAGGCGATGATTTAAAATTCGAACGTGACCTGACCGCAATTTACATTGATTTCCCTGAAAAGTTAAAAAAAGATAAAATTTATGAATTGACTATTTTTTATGGTGGTGAGCCCAAAATTGCCAGGCGGCCGCCCTGGCAAGGCGGATTGATTTGGTCTGCTGATAAAGAAGGCAATCCCTGGGTTGCAGTTACCGTTCAAGGGGAAGGTGCATTTCATTGGTGGCCAAACAAAGAGCATCAGGAAGATGAGCCGGACAGTATGTTGCTGAGTATCACCATACCCGATACTTTGATGAACATTTCCAACGGCAGGCTGCGTGCAAAAAACGATCTCAGTGACGGGTGGTCACGCTGGGACTGGTTTATCAGCTACCCGATCAATAATTATAACGTCACCATCAATATTGCCAAGTATGCTCACTTTAATGATTTTTTTATCAGTGAAGATGGCGATACGCTCACCCTGGATTATAATGTTTTGCCTTACAACCTGGATAAAGCAAAAGAGCAGTTCAAACAGGTGAAACCGATGTTTGAGTGCTTTGAAAATGTGTTTGGCAAGTACCCTTTCTACCGGGATGGTTTTAAACTGGTTGAGTCGCCGCATCTTGGTATGGAGCATCAGTCCGCAGTGGCTTACGGCAACAATTATCAAAATGGTTATCTGGGTAGGGGATCATCAAAATACGGAATTTTATTTGATTTTATCATTATTCACGAAACCGCACATGAGTGGTGGGGCAACAGTGTAACCTCAAAAGATATTGCAGATATGTGGGTTCATGAGAGTTTTGGCGCCTATGCCGAGGCGCTTTACGCTGAATGCATGTGGGGGTATGAAGCATATCTTGATTACCAGAATGGGAAAAAATATAGCATCAAAAATGACCGTCCCATCATCGGTCAATATGATGTAAATAGCCCGGGGTCGCGTGATATGTACAGTAAGGGTTCGATGGTTTTACATACATTGCGCAGTGTGGTCGATAATGACAGCCTCTGGTTTGAAGTTTTACGCGGCATTCAAAAAACTTTTGCCTATAAAACAATCACATCAGAGGATATTTTTGACTTAATTATTGAAAAAACCGGCAAAGATTTAACATCATTCTTTAATCAGTATTTTCGGCATACCAATATTCCTGAATTGCAGACTTCGGTAATAACCCGGGGCGATAGCATGAGCTTGCTATACAAATGGAGTGCAGACGTGGCAGACTTTAATATGCCGGTAAAAGTAACTACGGCGAATGAGAAATACGAGTTTATCTATCCGACCACGGAATTTCAAACAATCGAACTGAATTTATCAGATGCCAAAAATTTTAAAGTAGCGGAAGAGTTGTTTTATATAAATGTAAAACATTCTCTTCGGTACCGGGAATAACAAATGAGAAAGTATTTTTATACAACCTGCGTTCTTCTTGTTTATGTCAGTTTAAGTTTGGCACAAACCGTCCGCCTAAAAATTATTGAAACCACTGATGTGCACGGGACGATTTTTCCTTATGACTTTATAAACAACTCCGAGTTAAATGGATCGCTTGCACAGGTGCATACTTATGTGCAGAAGGAGCGGAGCAACCCCGGGCAGGAAGTCATATTCCTGGATGCCGGTGACTTTTTACAAGGCCAGCCGGCCGTTTATTATTATAATTTTGAGCGCATAGATGTGCCGCATTTGTACGCACGCGTGATGAATTTTATGGGTTATGATGCCGCTGCTGTGGGTAATCACGATATTGAAACGGGGCATCCGGTTTATGATAAATTTGTTGAAGAACTTGAGTTCCCGTGGCTTGCTGCCAATGCTATTATTCCCACCGACAGCACCTATTTTCCGCCCTACACGATTATCGAGAAGCAGGGCGTCAGGATAGCGATTCTGGGGATGGTAACGCCAGGAATTCCCCTTTGGCTACCGGAGAAAATTTGGCAGGGGATGGAATTCGAGGATATGATTCTGACCGCAAAAAAATGGCTGCCAATCCTTCGCGAAAAAGAACAGCCGGATTTGATTGTCGGATTGTTTCATGCCGGTGTGGATTTTACTTATGGCGGAGTTACAGCGGAGACTCCCCGAAATGAAAATGCAGCCCGCTTAGTGGCGGAGCAAGTTCCCGGTTTTGACATCGTTTTTGTGGGGCATGATCACCACGGTTGGAATATAACAGTTCGTAACTCTGAAGGGGACGAAGTCTACCTGCTCGGAGCCAATAGCCATGCGCGGGATGTGGCAGTGGCCTCGGTGGTTATGACTTATGATTCCCTTAATAATCTCTGGCAAAAAGAAATAACCGGTACCAGGGTAGACATACGCCAGGAGATGCCTGACAAAGACTTTCTCAAAGAATTTAAAGCTGAGTATGAAGAAGTTAGAGCATTTGTTGACCGGGAAATCGGCGAATTCTCAACAAGCATCTCCACCCGCGAGGCCATGTTTGGCAATTCTGCATTTGTTGATTTGATTCATACTATCCAGCTTGAGCTAACCGGCGCGGATGTTTCCTTTGCAGCGCCTTTGTCATTCAACGCAACCCTTGATTCGGGTCGGGTTTATGTCCGAGACATGTTTAAACTATATAAGTTTGAAAACCTACTCTACACCATGCGTTTGACCGGCAAGGAGATTAAGGATTTCCTCGAATTTTCTTTCGGTAACTGGTTCAATCAAATGCAAAATGAACATGACCACCTGTTAAAATTTGTCACTAACAAAAGTGGTAATCTGGTCAAGTCAAGACACAATAATTCGTACCGGCTTGCAGGCATATATTTTAATTTTGATGTTGCCGCCGGAATCAACTATACGGTTGATGTTTCAAAGCCGGAAGGTGGTCGAATCTTCATAAATTCCATGGCAGATGGCTCACCATTTTCACTTGAGCGCGAATATAAAGTCGCCATCAACTCATATCGTGGTAATGGCGGTGGAGGACATCTAACAACCGGCGCAGGAATCCCAAAAGATTCTCTCGCAGAGCGGATTCTTTTTTCCACCGAAAAAGATTTACGCTACTTTTTGATGACCTGGATTGAAGCGCAAAAAAATGTTGCGCCTCAAAAAATGGATAACTGGCACGTCATCCCGGAAGCGTGGTGGAGAAAGGGGAGAGCCAGAGATTACGAGTTACTGTATGGAGCGTCAGACCAAAAGTTATTAATAAAAAACTAAGGCAGAACCATGACAATCACATCCCTGACGAAAATATTTGAGCGCGATTTAGACCGGCTTAAAAAAGAAGTAGAAGCTTATTCTGATGAATCACAGTTGTGGCAAAAAACTGCGGGCATCAACAATTCTGCCGGCAATCTGGCACTGCACCTTGCGGGCAACTTGTGTCACTATATTGGCGCCACTTTGGGCCAAACCGGTTATGTCCGCGATCGCGATGCCGAATTTCAATTACAGAATGTCCCACGCACGGAAATCCTTCAAAAAATAAATGAAGCTCTTGATGCTGTAAAAAACACACTTGCAAAATTGAAACATGAGGATTTAAAACCGGACTACCCCATAGAGGTTTTTGGACATAAAATGACCACCGGCTATTTTTTGATTCACCTGACCACACATCTTAGCTATCATCTCGGACAAATAAATTACCATCGTAGAATACTGGCGCATGAAAAATAGGATCGACTGGCGCAATCATTTCATTGAACTGGTGGTGGTTTTTATTGGCATCACTTCGGCGTTCACGCTCAATAATTGGCAGGAAAACCGCAAAAGCGCCAGACTTGAGCAAAAATATATCTCCTCCGTCACGGTAGATATTGAAAGTGATATCGAACAGTTTAAAAATCTAATCGCTTATTATGATAGCACGTTAAACACTGTGAAACGCCTGGATGTCCTCCTACGGGGAAAAAGTACCAAGGACTCGATTAATCTGTACTGCCAAAGCCTATTTGTCGTGACTGAGTTTGTGCCGCAAAGTAATACCTACGAGTCACTAAAAACTTCAGGCCAAATGGAGATAATTTCGGACTTCGCCCTCAAGAAGCAAATCCATGAAGTTTATCTTAATTACCAACTGGTTAAACAGGTCGACGGCATTTACAAAGATTTCAGCAATCAATATATTCTGCCTTTCTTTATTAAAAATATGAATTTTAGAGACTTTGACATCATTGGTTCCGGCATTTCAAATCAGTTTCACTTCGCCAATATTGTGAACGGTTATATCGTTTCGGTCTCACAAAAAGTCGCTGCATACAGAGATGCCCTAGAAAAGTGCAGTTCACTGAAAGAAACGCTGGGACAATTTGATAAAAGCATTTTGGCAGAATAAATGTCAGGAAATTAAATAATTGGATTTTTAAGAAAAAACAAGTAGCTTGAAAAGCAGTCAATCTTAAAAAAAACGCGAAGTTAAATGAATAAATTATTAGAAAAAAATCTTGTTCAGATAAAGAGTTATTGTAAAAATTATCATGTCGATAAGCTGCATGTTTTTGGCTCAATTACGACTAATGATTTTACAGAAAACAGTGATGTTGATTTTCTTATCAAATTTAAAAATGTTTCAGTTGAACAATATACTGATGGTTATTTTCGTTTACATGAGTTATTCGAGTTGGCTTTAAAAAGAAAAGTCGAGCTTTTGACAGAGAACTCTCTGTCAAATCCATATTTTATCAAACAGGTAAATCAGACAAAAACACTTCTTTATGAAGGATAAAATAAAAAAATTCTTTTCGACTTAAGGGAGTCCCCAGACTCAATTTTCCAATATCTTGGGGATAAAAGAGATTTTCAAGTGTATAATGAAAACAAAATGTTGCGAAGAGCTGTTGAATGAGAATTTGAAATAATCGGCGAGGCAATAAGTAAAATTTTAAAAATTTCGCCGGAATTCCCCATTAAAAACGCCAGAAGAATGATTGATCTAAGAAATTTTGTTATTCATGGTTATGATAAAGTTGACAATGTAATCATGTGGGGGATTATCAGTCGTGACCTGCTTGAACTTAGAGTAGAAATAGAAAAGCTACTCAACGAATAATCTCAATTACCATAGTATAAATGTTTATCCCACATCTCAACAATCTTTTCAAAAAAAAATATCTCAAGCCAAAACAGTACGCTTTCTTAAAAAAAGTTTACGGTCAAGAATTGGTTTCGGTTTATTATGAAATCAAAATTGCGCTATATGTCGGTGTGTTGGCGTTTACAACCGGACTCGGAATTTTAATTTACAAATATTCCGGCGAGTATGTTCATCAAATTAGCATCTCTATTTTATCAATACTTACTGTTTCATGTTTTGGTTTTGCCTTCCGGTATAAACAACTTTATTCAAATGATGAAATTAAAAACCCACCACCGGCGCTGTATTATTCGCTGTTAATGGGCTCGTTGCTGTTTTTGATTTTAGAGGGCTACTTGCAAAATATCTACCAAGTCTTTGGCACAAACTGGGGCATGGCCGGTATAATTGCAGCAGTACTATTTTTCTACGTGGCTTATGTTTTTGACCATCTCGCGGTGTTGTCGCTGGCAATCACCAGTGCTGCTTCGGTAATTGGCCTCCAAATCGTTGCACTCAACTGGATGAAATCCAACATGTTCTCTGAAGATAGTTTAATTCTACCGGCCATACTTTTCGGCGCTGCCACAATTGCTGTAGGATTTGGCTTGCAGTTTAAGAAAATAAAACTTCACTTTGTCAACTCATACCTGATTTGGGGCGTCACGATTTTGCTGTCAGGCACATTAGCCGCTTTGTTCAACTTCGATTCGAAAATTTTATTCTTTTTGTTACTGAGCGGTATTTGCCTGCTAAC
>JAJDAE010000233.1 GCA_029262035.1 Candidatus Zhuqueibacterota bacterium | reverse complement strand
GTTGAGGTTTTTATCATCCGATCCTTCTATTTCATCTTTACTAAGGAGGGCTGGATAGTTTGATGGGGTGGCAGTTATTGTAACATCACCTCCTTTAAACCGAATCTCCCCTTTAGCCACAATGGTTCCGTTAATCACTGCATTTGCTTTAATCTCTATATCTTTGGTTGTGTACCAAACGCCTGTGTACGGACTGCCGGCGGCATTGAATTTGAGTTTTGAGGTTGAATATTGGCCAGCTCCTTGCGCTGCGTTTTTAAAAAAATCCCAATCAATGGTTGGTGGGGCAACGTAAGGAGACGTCGTGGAGGTACCGCTAATCGTAAGACCATTTTGGCTTGTTTTTACATCGGTATTGGAGTGAATGTCGCCGGTTATGCTGCCGCTGCCTTCAGTAAGGTCGAGTTCTTCCTCGTCGGTAAAAATAGCATACGGCCAGCCGCCGGTGACGCCGCCGCCAATACTTTCCAATGTGACTTTAATGGTTTTTTGTGCTGTACCCGACGTACCCGTAGCGGTGAGGATAAGGTTGACCGAATCGTAGCTCACACTGACCGTGGTATCCGAAAACGTCCCGGCGGCCTTAGAAATCTTGTTGATTCGCCACAGGCTTTTATGAATGCCGGTGTGAGCGTAGTAGTAGGCTTTCTCTTTGTGGTAATCATTGAAAGCATGGACGCGTTCAAAACTACCCATTTTGATGAAACCCAGACCCATCATGGAAAACACCATAAAGAAGATTATGACAACGCCGAGAATATAGCCATCCTGGTCAGCGTGGATTTTGAGTTTTTGCAGAGGTTTATTTAGTGGTGTCATATTCCGTGAAGGTATAATTAATAAAGGCATGGCGTAGGGTGTCGGCCATGCTGTGGTTGCCGTTGCTCATTGTGAGCTGTGTTTGGATGTATCGATTTTTCTTGGTGAAGACCAGGCTGTCGATAACTCCTACCACCAGACTGGTGATTGAGCCGCCCGATTGTTCAATCTTAAAATCGTTGTTCGCCTGGTAAAGTAGGATAGAGTCGCCCGCCGGGAAATAGAGTTTCATACAACTTCCGGTAGTCTGCGGGGATTGACTGGCTTGGTAGCCAGCATAGTTTGCATATATTTTACGTTTGTTGTAGATACCTTGCCGAACGTTGGCGGCCACAACATTTCGAACAAGTGAAAAGTTTTGCTGCAAACGGATTTTCTTTCTATTATCGATGGTATATTCATGCGAACCGCTCACGATAACAAATAGCCCAACCAAGACTATACTGCTCGTTACCAACCCCATTATCAACTCTACCAGGGTAAATCCCGTTTCAGGTAAGAGGCGGAAGGGGGAGGGGTGGAAATTTTTATTTATATTGGTTTTCAAACGCACTAACACAAGTGCTAAACGATACGCTCTGAGCATTGCCATCACTCCAGGTGATTTTTACAGTGATATTTTTGTAGTCCCGTGTATCCGAATCGGCATCACTCAGACCCAATCCATCTGCTACGTCATCAACAGTCAGGATGGTGGTATTTATCGAACCTGAAATCTTGGCAAGCGGAACAGACGTCACCGTTTCATTCAAGTCGGCTGTTATTTCGGCATAGTCCAATCCAAGAATGGTTTCCATTCTTTGCTGAGCTTGGGTTACTGCCAGCCGACGCATCTTCTCACGCGCCACAGTCGCCTGGGGCAGGGTGAAATAATTGAGGCCCCCTAACATAATCGTCATAAATACCACAGTCGCGATCATAACCTCAACCAGTGAAGTGCCACGTTGATCACGCCGCAACCTTATGCAATTTGCCATGTGTAGAACCGACTGATTATTTTCTTATTTTTTTTCGTTCCATCTATTAATTTATCGTAAGTGTGCCCCAACAAATATGAATTATGAAAGAAAAATAATAATGGCTAATATTTTTCACTTAGTTTTTTTACATGCTTAATCAATGAGGAGCATTCTATTCCTAAAGTCCATTCTATGCAGAAAACCAGCTAACTTCTATTATTCACAAACTGGCAAAAATGTGCCTGGCACTTACTCAAAATTGTAAAAGCTATTAAATATTTGCTTATTTGCTAACCTTATAAAAATCTACTAAGGGCCAGCACATCATTTAAATTTTATGAATAATTCAGGCTAATAACCAACAGAATAACCAGCGGTTACAATTCAAAAAGTTGTAATTATGCAAGGAAGCCGAATAAAGAGGGAGCAATTGAGCTACGGTTAGTGTGTTGCCAATTCCTTAAGCGCCCGGATAGTGACCGCAAAAACATCCGCTTTTTTTAATGGTTTAAATAGGTATGTGTACGCCCCTTGTTCAAGCGCAACTCTAACCATGCTACCATCGCTGTAAGAGGAAATGATGATAATCTGGGTTGTCGGTTGAATCTCTTTCCATTTCGCCAACGTTTCAAGTCCATCGATCCCTGGCATGTTAATATCTATAAATGCCAGGTCTATAGAGCACTTTTTTGCGTAGTTGATCGCTTGAAAACCATCGTGTGAAAAATACTGTACATGTTTGGTTTTAGCGAATATCGCTTTAAAGTAGTTAAGCATATCCTGGTCATCATCTGCAAATAAAATTGTTGCTTTGTTAGGGGGTTCCATCTATCACCTCTTAATTTAACCCATCTTCGAGGCCACCTCGTAACTTGAATTCATTTTTGAACATGTCGGTGGACATATCATCATACATTATTACTGGGGTTATAAAGAAAATCAGTTCTGTTTTTATTTTGGTTGTTTTTCGAGATTTAAATAAATTGCCAAGAATTGGGATATCTCCAAGTAAGGGTACCTTCTTTTTATTTTCAACAACAGAGTCTCTGATCAAGCCGCCAATTACCACAGTCTGGCCATTTTTAACTTTTACATTTGTGGATGCTTTGCGAGTTGATATTATCGGAGTGCCGTCCAAAGTAAAGCCATTCTGAAAATCTGCTTTTGGCGACACATTCAACAAAATAAAAGTAGAATCGATCACATGGGGCGTAACGAGTAATTGAATGGTGGCGTCCTTAAATTCAAAAGAAGTAATGCCAAATTCATTCAATTTTCTGAAAGGTATCTGATCGCCAACTTCAATGACTGCCTGCTGATTGTCCAGCGTAACAATCCGTGGACGCGAGAGTAAATTTACGTTATTCATTTCGCTCAGAGCATGGAGAACCACACTGATATCGGTATTTAAAATACCGATTCCAAGGCCGCTTTTACCATTTGGAAATGGAAAACCGTCAGTCCCGATGTCACTCACAGCCTCCACCGAGACACTATTCTCCGGAGTTAACTGTCTTTGGAGCTCAAAATCAGTGCCGATTCTGCCTTCAATAGATTCATATTTCACATTTTTCCAGAGCCATTCAGTACCAATTTCTTCATCATCGGTTGTTGAGATTTCAAGAACTTCGGCCTGGATATATACTTGTTGGGTCGCTTTGTCAAGTTCGGTAGTGAGGGATTGCATTTTAGTTAGGATTTCGGGACTCTCTTTTAATATCAGAGAATTCGTTCTTGGATCTGACATGACTCTGCCGTGTTCTGAAGCGATCATGTTTTTTAGAATTATTGCCAACTCTGAAGCTTTTGCATATTTACAGGATATTTTTCTCACAACCATCTGTCTTCCGATTTTCTCAATGGAAGAGACAAATAAGACATTCCCTTGCATGGTCTTGTAGGCCAGGTCATGAGCCTCCAATATTGCTGCAAAGGCTTCTTCCGGCGTAATTTCACCCATTGACATACTGAGCCGTTCGTCATTAACAATTGGATCTAAAATTAAATTCTTGCCCATTTTCAAGCTCAGAAGCTCAAGTGTATTTCTAAGAGAGACTTGTCTTAAGTTTAGAGTGACATATTCGGGATTAGCCTTTTGATTTCCGGGCTTGTCCCTAGCGGCTGGAATTTGACCGTACAGTTCACCCGAAAGCAATACGAGGGTTGCAAGAGTAAATAATATATTAATCATCCTTAAAATTGTCATAATAAATAATTACTCAAAAAATTTACTTTATATTTCGAGAAAGCTGCAGTGCATAATAGTCAGTTGAGGATGCCAGAAATACTTTTTCCCGAGTTATTTTTGAAATAGTATACTGTCCTATTTTGCTTCCTTTAGTGAATATTTTATTGTTGATAACTGCCGAAGACTTCTTGCCATCCCACAAAATACCTTTCAAGCTTAAGACTGGTCGGTTTATGTTTTTCCCGCTTTTTGTAACCGCAAAAATCTTTCTGCTTCTTGGCATTCTAAACGGGTCTTTCGATATTTTTTGAGAAACGAGACTGCGTCCGGCGTACTGCTTCTCCAGTTGGATGTTTTCCATAAACTTGCTGAACAACCTTAAATGAACATTTGAATCTTCGATGACGGTTTGAGATAACGAAAATGGTTTGGTTTGTTCTTGAGCCTCGTACATCTTAATTCCAAAAGCGATAGGAATTAATGCTACCACAAGGAAAGTAACAATGGATTTTTTCTTAATAAGATTTTGCATAAATGGACTCATTATTTTTCTGCGTATAAAGACAGACGCATTCCGCCTCCAAGCCTGGCAGAACTCTCATGTTCCCCGCTTAAGCTGAAATGGCTGATATATACAGGTTCTTGCCACCCATCAAGAGTTTGTAAGAAGCGGACTGTCTGCATAAATGATCCTGAGAAATTCATGTTAATACCAACGCCTGTAAATTTATGTTCTGTATTGTTTTCCTTTTTTGATGGATGTTCAACATTCGCGCTTAATTTTAATCCGGCTTTGGCTGCCGCTCTTTCCATCTTTGTGACAAAATGCGGCACATCTTCTTCTGAAAAAACGACCATATTTGCAAGGTCTTGTTTTTCTATTAAGGCTCTTTTTTTCTCCTGAAGTGCAGTTGTTAATGACTTATAATCGATTGTCTTCATTTGCACGTATGTATCTGTCAGTTCTTGAAATTTAAGCTGGGCGTCCTTTATTTGCTGCTCCCCCTGTTTCAGGAATAAGAAATACAGAAAAAGATTACCAATTAGAAAAATGGCTGCGGCGAGAAAACAAGTTTTTAGGCCGATAACATGGATTATGTATTTAAGTTTTTTCATCCCGTATTTACCAACTGTTATAGTGAAAATGGTTTCAACCAACCAAAGTCCACAGAAAAATTGTAAAAGTACTGTTGGTTCTTTTTCCCTACTTTGATGTTGCTTAGGTCAAGTTTTGTTATTGCGGCGTTAAAAGGTTGATACTTTTTGATATCAGCAACGAATTCCTGAACCTGGTTTGGGCCTTTGTCACCCTGTTCAAAAAATACTCTTCCCTGCAAGGATAAGGCTTTCACTTCATCTGCACCCTCTGTCTTTTTATCGGTAAAATCTTTTTTATCCAAAGAATTAAGTTTAAGTTCCTTTAACCGAAAGTTGTCTGGCAGGGCTGTCGAAATGCCCTGCAAGCCTTCGAGAAGAAATGCAGGCTCAACATTTTCAGCATAAATTTCCGACAAACTTTTTTGTAGTTTTTTATGACTTGAATATAAATTTACTGCATATTGGAAATCTGGTAGAAAGACATCTATCTTATGTTCCAATAGAGTCATCCTCTTAACATAGGATTCAACTGATGTTACCTTGTCATGATAGTTGAACCAAAGCACCAGGAAGGATAACAACCAAACGAATGCGTAAAGTATCCGCGCTTTCTGTATTATTTTTTTCTCCTTTATTGCAGTTACCTCTTCAGCAATAAAGTTCAACTTTATCAATTCAATTAACCTCTCTTATTGCTGAGCCAATCGCTGCCGGAAATTGCTGACCTAAAGTTCCTCTGTTTACTATATCAGTAAATTCTTCAAACGGATTCCAGACTTTTACCTCGATCTTGAAACTCTTCCTCAAAGCTGTGGACAATTTCTTGAGGTTATCCAGATCACCAGTTAAATATACAGCGCCAGCTTGATTGGTTCCCTGGCAAGTTTGCACATGGTTTCTGTACTTTTTGACCTCCCTTACAATTGACGTTTCAGATTCAGATGCTGTTATGGAGCGACCCGACCTTGGGAAATCTAAGTTCGGGTGTATCGGTTCATCTGAAGATTCAATCTCATACAGGTTATTTTCACCTGCCTCAGCTTCGCCAACGGAAAAAATATGAAAAAACGGATCGGTGTTTTCTGACATATTGATACAGATTGTGTGCGATGATCCTGCATGAATAAAGGTAATCGGGTTTGTGAATTGCTGTTTATGAAAATAGTTGAATGCATTGAGAATCTCCAATGCGTCAATTCCAACTGTTATGACGTTTAGCCCCGCACTATACAGAATTCTAGTGCAACGCTCAAGTTGTTCATTGGGCAGCGCACAAACTAACATTGAGCCAAAAGAGCCATTAAGGGTTTCACTTTTATAGCCGGCTATTCTCATATTTTGCAAGCCATCAATGCCGGCTTGCTCTAACTCCGTTTGAATTGTATCGGCAATCTCCGGGTCAGTAGATGATTGTGCAACTTCAATATTGCGCAACAATGCCGAGTGCGATGGAAGCGTTGCCGCTATTTCTTTGTTTTTTAATTTATACTTTTTATTCAAAAGGCGAAGCTGTTCTATGTAATGTTCCTCTGTCACATCTTTTGCTGAGTTTAATGAATATCGCTCAATTAAGTTGACCAACTCATAAAACCTGATATCAAGTTTGTTCGCACTCTGTATCAGTCCAATGATTTTAATACTCTCAGAGCCGAAATCGATGCCAACGCGAATTTTTTGCGAAAAAAAACTCATTTAAGGGTGTTCCTTATTTCGGATTCCATACTGTGACAATTCAGAGAACCTCAATTTTACAGATCGCAAGCCAGAACAGCCCGCATGCCTATTCATCATAAAGCTAATTGCAGCGGGCGGTAATGTTTAGAAACTGGATAAGACGCCTGCACTCGTCAGTTGTCTTTTTATCCCTGACTGGCTGCCGGTACCTGTTGCTTTAAGTGTAAATTCGGTACCATCAGAAGACGTATAAGTATAGTTTGCTGCGGCAAAGTATGTTCCAGTAAGATCCGTCGCATCAACATCAATGGACAAAGTGGTTACCGCAACAGATGAAGTCTTTATCGGGTAAGCCGAATTTTCTGCATAATATACTCTCAGCGCAGTGCGTATGGAGCCCAATGCTGCGTCTGCTTCCGAAGCTTTTGCGCGAGTAACACTGCCGGTGTATAGCGGGATAGCGACAGACGCTAAAATCCCAATAATCACCACTGTTATCATAAGCTCAACAAGGGTAAACCCATGTTCTGACTTAGTCTTTCTCATTTTAAGTTACCTCCATTAGTTAATATTAAATTATTGAACAACGCCACTCATTTGAAATATTGGTAAATATAGTGCAACTATTACAACTAAAGTAATAATGCCCATACTAATCATTAATGCCGGTTCAATTAAAGTTAACAATCCTGATATTTTTGAATCAACGTAGGTTTCAAAAAGCTTGGAAATACTCTCCAGCATTTGGTCTAATGACCCGGACTGTTCGCCGGTATGAACCATACTCACTACCATCGGCGGAAAAATTGAAAACTGATTTAGTTTTTTGTAAAAACTGTCGCCTGCTGTAACACCGGTTTTTACGTTTTTGAGCGCCCGATCGAAATGCGTATTCTGGGTAGTGGCTGCTGCCAGCTCAATAGCTTCAACGAGCGGCACACCACTTTTTATTAAAATACTCAAGGTTTTACAAAATCGTGCCAAAATCGTTTTAAGTATCACGTCGCCAAGTAGCGGGATTTTTAGCTTAAACTTATCAATTAGATGTTCCCCGTACTTTGTTTTACTCAGTTTTTTAAAAGCGATTATTAAAAAAACAACGGCGATAATTTCAAAAATGATATGGTTTTTAAGTGCCTGACTAAGACTAATTAAAAATAGCGTTGGTCCAGGTAACTCGGCATCAAACGTCGCAAAAATTTCTTGGAATTTTGGAACTAATGCGAATAGAATTGCCGTGAGCAGAAGGAACATAAAACCAAACATGAATTTCGGGTATGCCAGCACTGATTTTAATTTTTTCTGCAATTTGTTTTGCTCATTCAAATAGCTGCCCAACTGTTTCAGTATGCCCACCAGTTGTCCACTTTTTTCACCTGCATGCACCATTGAAACAAAAAGAGGCGGGAAAGCAGCGGGATGATTAGCTAAGGACTGAGAAAATGATTGCCCGCTTTTTATTTCCAGGGTTACCTTTTCAATTGTCGTTTTCAAATGTTTATTTTCGATTTGGTCAGTTACAATTTCAAGCCCTAAAAGTAAGGGTACACCCGATTCTAAAAGAATAGATATTTGATGGGTAAAAGTATAGAGATCCTCTTCCTTGACTTTCCCGGGACCGGTTAAAAAATTTTGCAAAGAAAATCCCGAAGCCGTGGCAGGTATTTCTTTGCTATTAAGAGCACTCTTATTTTTCGGCAAATGCTCTTTTACGCTGCCTGTACCCGAAATTGGTGTTTTAATAATGAATGTTTGTGCTGCCAATTTATAGCCTTCTGAAATAATTAAAAAATGTCAGAATTAACTCTTAACACTTCATCCAAGGTCGTTACGCCGGCTTTCACCTTTTTGAGACCATTTTTGAGCAATGTTTCCATTCCATTTTTTCTTGTTACCTCTCTGACCTCATCGATTACGCCGCTGTCCATTATTACGCGACGTAAGTCGCTATTTAGAGCAAAAAATTCAAATATGGCAACTTGGCCCCAATAGCCAAGACCGCCACAGTGGATGCATCCTTTGCCACGATAAAACTTTACGTCTTCGACTTCGGACTTGTAGTCTGCCAGTTTTTCCAATATTTCTTGTTCTGGCGTGTAGGGTTCGGAACAATGGAAACAGAGCCTTCTAACAAGCCTCTGTGCAACGATTAACAAAACTGAAGAACACAGCAGATATTTATCGATCCCCATATCCAAAAGCCGGGTTATGGCGGCGATACTGTTATTTGTATGTAAGGTGCTCAAAACCAGATGGCCTGTGAGCGCCGAACGCATGGCTATCTCGGCGGTTTCCTGATCACGAATTTCCCCAACCATTATTATATCCGGATCCTGACGTAAAACAGCTCGCAGACCTTTCGCAAAATCAAACCCAATTTCCGATTTAGTCTGGATCTGGTTGATACCTTTAAGCTGGTATTCAACAGGATCTTCAATTGTAATGATATTCTTTTCGCGCGAGTTAATATAATTAAGAGCTGAATAGAGTGTTGTGGTCTTGCCACTACCAGTGGGGCCGGTAACCAGTATGATGCCATGAGGTTCGCTTAAAATATTTTGAAATTGTTTTTGCAGGTCTTCCTCTAAGCCCATATCCGCAATATTCAGGGAGTGCCGCTCTTTGTCCAAAATTCGTAATACGATTTTTTCACCAAATACAGTTGGTAGTGTGGATACACGGATATCAATATTTCTGCCAAAAATTTTGAGCTTGCTCCGGCCATCCTGCGGCAAACGCCGCTCCGATATATCCAAAGAACTTAAAATTTTGATGCGAGAAATAATACCGGATTGCATTTTCTTGGGCACTGAGGCCACATCCCGTAAGGCGCCATCAATTCTGAAACGTATCCGTAATTCTTTTTCACCCGGTTCAACATGGACATCGCTGGCTCTTTCCTGGATTGCATTGGATAGTATATTGTTGACGTACTTAATTGCCGGCGCTTCTGAAGCCTCTTCCTGGAGCGTTTCAATGCTTATATCCTCTTCCTGGATTTGGTCATCACCATCTGTGCCGGGTTCAAGAATATTCTCATCCTCATCACCCAGACTATTGCTTTGCAAATACAATTTACTCAGCCATTCATCCATTTCAGTTTCGGGAGTGAAGAATATTTTGGAGGGGGATTCAGAAAACTTGTTTACAACATTGAGGGCATGAATATTAAATGGGTTGGCCATGGTTACCAACAAGGCGTTATCTTCATACGAAAACGGTACCATTTTGTATTTAAGCGCAACATTGCTTGGAATGCTACTCAATATTTCCGGGTTTATATATCCAATTTCAGAAAGATTGACGCGTTTTATGCCTTCCTCAGTCGCAAGGTTTTCAATGATTTGCAGCCTGTCAGTTTGCTGCCCGTTGTCTGCCATGGTTGAATCGAGTTTTCTGTGAATTTACTTTATAGGAGCTTTATCGAGAACTTTTAGGAAAGCTTTAAAAGTAAGACTTGATTTAGAGTTAAATTACTGTCATTACTTGCAAAACCAAATTGGAAAAAGATATTGCATCAAAAATTGTAATGTCAAATTTGACTTGGTTTCACACTCCATGGCCGGGCTTATGACACGTTGCTATCTTGGTTCTGGCGCAAAGGACCTGCCCAAGAATGGCTCCTTACCAGTGGTCAGGTGTGAAGGCAGGGTACAGTTATAAATCAATCAATCGCAAAGCTTCAGGGTGAGCGGAGCCGAGTTATAAAATCGTCGAAAGGCAAAGTAATTTCGTTTATATGAAACATCATCTATTGAGAAAATTAGCTTTCTAAGCTACAAATTTTCCACTCTTGGTTTTCCACTATATTTCGTGGTTCCACGATATTTCATAGATTTTCCCTGACTTTTCTTCTATCGTAAATCGATTCAAATATAGCTTAAATTTAATTTTTACAAGAGTTTAAGTTCTTTGTTTTTCTTCTGGCATATGTCTTGCCTTAAACCGCAGTGATGGCATCACAAAATAATTTAATTGAATAAATTTATAATACATTTTAGGAGGATTTACAATGAAGGCAATTACTATAACAGTTTTATCAGCAATTCTGTTGGTTTTAAATATGGCATCAATCGCACATGCACAACTTCCCGACCCGGGAATGAAAATAGATCCTGAGCGCACAGCTCTAGTCATTACAGATCCACAAAACGACTTTCTAAGCCCCTCCGGCGTAACCTGGGGTGTGGTTGGAAAAAGCGTAACAGAGAACAACACTGTCGCCAATATCGAGGCTTTGCTGAAAGTGGCCAAGGCGAATAACATCCCTGTATTCATCTCACCTCATTATTATTTCCCAACTGACAAAGGTTGGAAATTTGAAGGTGCTTTGGAAAAATTAATGCACAAAATCGGTATGTTCGACCGCCAAGATGCATTGAGTCTGGAAGGCTTTGAGGGTTCCGGTGCAGACTTTCTGGAAATATATAAACCCTACATCCAGGATGGTAAAACCATCGTGTCAAACCCGCATAAAGTGTACGGGCCGGAAAATAATGACCTTATGCTGCAGCTCCGCAAGCGTGGAATCGACAAAGTTATCCTCGGTGGTATGTCTGCAAATTTGTGTACCGAGTCCCACTTGCGCGAATTGCTTGAACGGGGCTTTGAAGTTGCGGTTGTCAAAGATGCAACGGCGGCAGCAATCGTGGGTGAAGGCGATGGTTATCAAGCAGCGTTGGTCAATTTTCGTTTTGTTGCAAACGCAGTTTGGACTACGAAAGAAGCCGTGCAAAAGATTGAAGAAACGACTGCTACAAATTAATACTTTGGGATAGTTATTTGGGCTGTCCATTAGTGGATAGCCCAAATAACTTCGCATGAATTAACAAAAAATGATGTCAATAAATTGAAAATAAAGGAGACGGAAAATGAACGCAATAACAAAACTATCACAAAACGCACATTGGTTTTTACGCGCAGCTATTGCCAGTGTTTTTATTTATCACGGACTGGACAAATTTCCGAAGTTAGAAGGTATGGCAGCAATGTTGGACATGCCGGTCGCAGTACTTTTTCTTGTTGCGGTAGCAGAAACCATCGGCGGCATACTGCTGCTTTTAGGAGGTTTATCCAAAGATTGGATGACCCGGCTGGGAGCACTGATGCTTATTCCGGTAATGTTAGGCGCAATTTTCATGGCGCATTGGGGACAATGGAGTTTTATGCCCTCTGAAACTCACCCCATGGGCGGCATGGAATTCCAGGTGACGTTGTTGTTCATTTCACTGTACTTGTTGGTTAAAGGCAACGCTGTAAATGGAATTAAAACGGCTCCAGCGTTGAGTTAAAAAAAGGTAATAAAAGTAAAAAAACAATTAAGAAGGAATTATTATGAAAAACGGAAGTAAGAATCCTCGGCAAGGGAATAACATTTTGGTGATTGGCGGCACTGGCAAGACAGGCGGTCGTGTAGTGGAGCGGCTTAAAACACACGACATAGCGATTAGAATCGGTTCACGTGCTGGTGAGCCGCCGTTCGACTGGGAAAACCCGGAAACCTGGGCTGGGGCTTTAGATGGAATGGACACGGTTTACATCACGTTTCAGCCCGATTTGGCTGTCCCAGGCGCTCGCAAAACCATTGAGGAATTTACATCTCAAGCAGTCATAAGTGGAATACAAAAAATGGTCTTACTTTCGGGGAGAGGTGAAAAGGAAGCCGAGCTTTGCGAGCAGATCGTGATGAATGCCGGAGTGGATTGGACAATTGTCCGGGCGAGCTGGTTCAATCAGAATTTCAGTGAAAGCTTCTTTCTGGATCCAATATTGGTTGGCCATATTGCTCTTCCCAGGGGAGAAGCACTTGTGCCATACGTTGACGCGGATGACATTGCGGATGTTGTGGTAGAATCCCTCCTGGATAACAAGCATGTCGGTAAAACGTATGAATTGACAGGCCCGCGCCAATTGACATTTAGACAAATCACCGAAGAAATTGCAAATGTGACCGGCAGGGACATCCAGTATAATTCAATTACGATGGACGAGTACAAAAAAATACTTGGAGAGCACCAGGTTCCGGAGGATTACATTTGGCTCATCAACTACCTTTTCACAGAGGTTCTGGTTGAGAAGAATTCCAGTATCACGAATGATGTGGAAAAGGTGCTGGGAAGGAAATCCAAAGATTTTGCCGAATATGCCGGAGAGACGGCAGCCACCGGAATATGGAATCCTGACGCAAGTTGAATTGATTTCTAAATAAAAACAAATTCATCCGACACGACTATTGTGCGGGTAACAAACACATTTTAAAACAAGGAGTATCATCATGTATCTAAAAAATATCATCGCATTTATCACTATTTTAACAATTATTACGGGCGGTTTAATCGTTACAAGTGAAACCCCGTTAACTTCAGCCAGTCCCGCTAAACCCATTATAAACAGTTTTTCAACATTGCACAAAACCATTGAGATTGATGGTTTGGAAATTTTCTATCGCGAAGCCGGATCAGTAAATGCTCCTACAATTCTGTTGCTACATGGCTTCCCAACTTCATCGCACATGTTCCGCAACCTGATTCCTGCGTTGGCAGATAAGTATCATGTGGTGGCACCTGATTATCCGGGTTACGGCAATAGTTCTATGCCCAAAGTTGATGAGTTCGAGTACACTTTCGACCACATGGCCGAAATAGTCGACCAATTAATCGGTAAGCTTGGCATCGAAAAGTACAGCATATATTTGATGGATTACGGCGCGCCAGTTGGCTTCCGCCTGGCTGTTGCGCATCCCGAACGGGTCGAGTCACTCATCATCCAAAATGGCAATGCTTACGATGAAGGACTCGATAATAATTTTTGGGAGCCCATTAAGGGTTACTGGAATAGCCGTGATGCCTTCAACGTGGGGTTAGATAATGATTGGTGGAAGAACATCAAAGCTGCCTATAAAAAGGAAACCATGTCCAACGAGGAGGCGTTGAGCTTTCTCGTGACCATCGGCGCGACGCAATGGCAGTACACCAACGGCGCCCGCAACAAAGAAGCCATCAGTCCTGATAATTGGCACGTGGATCAAAGGCTGCTTGACCGTCCTGGTAACAAGGAAATTCAGCTCCGGATGTTTTATGATTATGGCAGC
>JAJDAE010000232.1 GCA_029262035.1 Candidatus Zhuqueibacterota bacterium | reverse complement strand
GCAACCTCATTAATTTTCAACCGGTCGAAATATATTTTCATAGAGGATTCGGCTTGATTGGAATGCTGGTAATTCCACTTACCGATAATATGTCCATCAGAATATTCATCATTACTTGTAACCAGTTGATTTGAGGCTGTTTCAAAAGAGGTCAAATTATAAACCTGATTAATGCCGGTTTTTGCCATTTCTCCTTGCAAAGTATATACTGACTGACTGTGGTAGCTATCCATCCTAAAACCAGTCTTGTAACTGTCCCAGGAATCATCGGCCCCAGGCAAATCAGTATCAATCGAAAAATTGTTGTGGTTGTAAATTTTTCCGTATACCCGATAGAAAGTGTTTATGCCAATCCTATCGCCATGACGAAGATGCAAAAATTTATTTTTTTCTGTTCCTAAACCAACGCTAATAAAATTACCCTGAGTTTCATAGGCATTTTTTGATACAATATTAACAACCCCATTTACGGCATTAGCACCCCACAAAGTAGCCCCCGGGCCACGAACCACTTCAATACGTTCTATATCATCTAAAAGAATATCCTGCCCTGCCCAGGTTACTCCGGAAAAGAGCGGTGTATAAAGACTGCGGCCATCTTTGAGAACGAGGAGTTTATTGGCAAACTGACCACTAATATTTCTGGACATTCCGCTAAACCCTCTTGCCGTGACGGCCCAGTTACCGGCGTTGTGTTGCGTAACCTGAAGGCCGGCAACCATTTTCAAAGCCTCTGGGAGACTCGAGGCACCGCTCCTTTTAATATCTCCGGCCGGTACCGACTTAATAGCGCCTGGTGATTCCATAACTGTTCCCGGTTTTTTAAGAATCGTGATAAAACGAACCTCCATCAACTCTTCGATTGTTAGTTCCGTTAAATCAAATGGTGCACTCAACTTGTTACTCACTTGATACGGGTTATTAACGTAACAACCGACAAAAAACAGGGAACCAAAAACCAACCCAAACAGGGCTTTACACAACTTTTGCATTACGTTTTTAAAAGTTGTCAACTCAACAAATCTTCTATTGACCATTTTTCTAACCAAATGAAAATTTTATGAAATACAAGTATTGCTATTATTTATATTAACCTGACGTAATTAAAAATTACTATGTTTGTAGAACTTCTACATCATAAGCTTCTGTGAATTTATCATCCTTATCTGAAGTACTGTCTAACTCTTCCCTCACCACATTTGCAAGTTCTAAAAAAGAAACGGGTTTAGATACAAACCCTCCTGCTCCCAGTTTGATTGCTTCCTGCACTCGTTTTGTCATTGCGTAGCCGGAAAGCATGATTGCTTTCTGTTGCGGGTTTATTTTTAAAATTTCCTGATAAGCTTCTGTTCCATCGATCTTCCCCATAACCATATCTAAAATCAATAAGTCGGCATCATATTTTTTAACGTAACTTATAGCTTCTTCACCACTGGTTACCTCTTCAACTTTATATCCAAGTCTTTTCAACAAAAATCGAATGACTTTTCTCTGCCCCGGATCATCATCAACTATGAGGATAGCCTCATTACCACCCGTAATTTTTGGAGAAACTACCTGAACATCGGTTTGCGTTTTGGTAGAAACCGGCAAGTAAACTGAAAAAGTTGATCCCTTTTCAACTTCACTTTCTACAGTAATGTAGCCCTCGTGATCTGCAACAACACCGTGTACAACACTTAAACCAAGTCCGGAGCCCCTCATTTTATCCATTGTTTTTGTTGTAAAAAATGGCTCAAAAATTTTATTTTTGATTGCAGTTGGAATTCCACAGCCTTGATCGGTAATATCAATTTGAACATAGTTACCGGTTTTAACCGAGCTATAATTTGACAGTTTTTTGTTTAAATATGTATTATGGGTTTTTAGTAATAAAATGCCTTTCTTGTTCATCGATTCAACAGCATTGATCATCAAATTTGTCAAAGCTCGCAAAAGTTGCGCGCCACCGCCTTCGATTAAAAAAAGGTTTGAACCCAAATCTGCCTCAAAACGATATTTCGACAGCAATGGAGTCTCCATAATTTTCTCCAGCAGACTGTTAACATCTATTGAAGCCGTGTTATAATGCCCTCTTCTTCCCAAAGTCAACAATTGCTGATTGATATCGGCTATTTTTATGGCTGCCATTTCCATTTCATCCAGCATCGGGGAAACATCTTTTCCCTTATCAACATCATCTCTAATTAAGACAGGATAGGCTGCCAAAGGCCCAAGCAGGTTATTAAAGTCGTGTGCGATTTGGCTGGCTATTCTTCCGGCTGTCTCCAATCTTTGTGCTCTCTCAAGCTCATCCCGTAGCTTTTTACGCTCGGTTATATCACGAAAAATAATTCTTAAAAACTGTATCTCATGCGCTTCATTTTCAAGAATAGAGAATTGAACGCTCGTCCAGCAGGTACGCCCGTTTTCATACAGGATTCTGGCTTCACAATTTTGGGGAATAATTTCATATTTTGTAATTCTATCAATGATATCATTCAGTGAAAAAATATCTTCTTCACTAATAAATTTACTTAACGATTGCCCAACAACATCATCCATTTCATAGCCAAGCAATCTAAGTCCTTTTTTATTAAAATCGGAGATTGTACCGTCAGGTTTTAAAATAATGTATATATCTGGTGCATTATCAAAAAGATCTCTAAATCGTTCCTCGCTTACACGTAACGCTTTTTCAGCACGCCTTTTTTCAACAAGTTCGCTTTCGACTTCCAAAGTTTGTCGTTGCGCATTATCGTGAGCCGTTTGCAATGCATCATCCCGACATTGAATTTGCGAAAGCATCTCATTGAATCGTTCTGTTAAGAAACCTATTTCATCATCGGTTTCTTTCTTTGCTCGAATAGAATAGTCGCCTTTTTCAGAAAGTAGTTTTACTGTATTTGCTAAATTCACAATCGGTTGGGAAATGTAAGCTTGTAATTTAAAACTGAACAGGAAGACAAGAATAGAAGAAACAATTAGAATCGACAGGCTAATCAAAATAATCCAGGAAATTTCGCCTAAGACATACCACAAATCTTCTACAATGTAAACGGTACCATAAAATTCCTTTTTCCAGTTAATCGCTCTAACCATTTTCAGCTCAAAAGAACTAAACTCAAAATCTTCCTCATCCAGTTCGGCAATAAATTCAGGCATGTCGCCTTCAGGGAAATCTTCCGAATTATACTTGGCAAAAAGCGAGTCGGTTTTATCAAAAATGAAAAGTGATTTTATATGCTGTCTTTCTTCCAGACTGGATAAAATTTGCGTTACTTCACCATTAGCTTTAAAGGCTAGCGGAACAACACTTGCTTGCCCTATAAGCTTAGCAAGATCATCTAATTCATGAATTTTCTTGTCTCTAAAAGTGTATAGATCATTTCCCAGAAACATGATGCCCGACAGCAGCAACACGGCACAAATAGAGGATAGAATAATGTGGGAAAGTTTCTTCTTTATTGAAAGCGATTTAAATGTCATAAGCCACACACATTTAATGGATCGTTTACAAAGAAGTAGTCTCAAAGAGGTAGTTTAAAACAGAATGGTAAAATATAACAGCATTAATATAAAAAATCAAGCTTTATCGCAACTATTAACTTATTGTTGCATCTATTGTACGATGGCAGAAACACTAAACTAAGTGCCTCTGCCATCGACTTATAATTCTTGTTAAGCCAATTTCTCGATAGTTCCGATGAGTAATTGATAAAACTCACCTACTGACTTTATTTTAACTCGTTCATCGGGAGAATGAGGAAACTCAATTTGAGGGCCGAAAGAAACCATGTCCATTCCCGGATATTTTTCGCCAATAATTCCGCATTCAAGACCGGCGTGTATCGCTTTTATTTCAGGCGTACTCCCAAGCTTTTCCTGGTGAATCTCTTTTGCAATCTTTAAAACCTTTGAATTAAGATCAGGCTTCCAACCCGGATAACCATCCAATTCTTCAACTTCAACGCCTGCTAAAAGTCCCATACTTTTTACGCGTTGCTGGATAGCAAGAATCGCTGAATCAACTGAGCTACGGTTACTTATATGGATTACCATTTTCTCATCTGAAATTTTAATACTTGCCAGGTTTGAACTTGTTTCAACCAAATCCGGGATATCGTAACTCATGCTCATAACGCCGTGTGGTAAAGTATTAATCAGATTCAATAAACTCGCTTGGGTTTTAGTATCATAAATAGAATCAAGCGTACTTTCATTTATCGACAAAGCCATGGTTGGCTCAGCGGATAAAAACTCTGCCTTAATAGCCTCCACTTGACTTTTCAGTTCATTTTCAAATGCAGCCCTTGAATTTTCAGCGACTGCAACTTTTGCAAATGCTTCGCGGGGGATAGCATTATGCATATTGCCGCCCAAGATGCTTGCGAGTTTGAATTCAACCTTCTCGCCCACCGCAAACAATGCACGCGTCAATAATTTGGTGGCATTGCCCCTTTGTAAGTGGATATCAACGCCGGAGTGACCGCCTTTTAAACCCGCAAGCTTTACTTCTAAACCAACATGGCCGGTTGGAACTGATTCAAAACTTAAATTTATTTTGAAATTGATTCCGGCGCCACCGGCGCAACCAACATAAAGGGCACCCTCTTCCTCGGTATCCATGTTGATTAAAATGCGGCCTTCCAGCATGTTACTCGCGAGATTTCCTGCACCGGTTAATCCGGTTTCTTCATCAATTGTAAACAAAAGTTCTATGGGGCCATGTTGTATTGTAGTGCTCCCCATAACTGCTAATGCAGCAGCTACGCCAATGCCATTATCTGAGCCAAGAGTTGTGCCGGTTGCGTATAAATATTCACCTTCCTGTCGCGGCTTAATGGGATCTTTCGTGAAATCATGTTCTACATCAGAATTTTTTTCATTAACCATATCAAGATGTGATTGTAAAACAATGGTCGGCGCTGACTCATGACCAGTTGTTGCCGGCTTTTGGACAACTACATTACCAACATCATCTTGTTTAAAATTCAAGTTGTACTTTTTTGCGACTTCAATTATGTAATCGACCATTTGCTGCTCATTCTTTGAGCCACGCGGAATCGTGAGAATTTCATCAAAGGGTTCCCATAATTCCCTCGGTTCGAGTTCGGATACAAATGTCATAAATCCTCCAAATAGTATTAAATTAAGAAATCCGAGTTGATGCAATATAAAAAGCACAAAATGCTTTTGCAAGCAAATAATTCTTCCAAAAGTGCAAAAAATTATCCTTGCGTATGGGAGGCCACTTTCTTAAATTCGCCGGATTTAATTTATCCAGATGTAAATTTCTCAAAAGGATTTTAACATGCAAAATAATTTCATTTTAATAGCTTGCCTGACCGCTGCGTTTCTTAGTTTTTCATGTGACAATAAAGATTCGCCAACGACACAAAATAAACAAAAAGAGGGGATTGAAGCCAAGCCGTTAGATGAGGTCGCAACAAGGGATCGGCAAAATTTCTATACCGCAGCACCGGAGATGACAATTGATGTGGATAAAAAATATACCGCTGCTATTACCACAGAAGAAGGTGAGTTCCTGGTAGAACTTAACACAATAAGTGCCCCAATACATTCAAATAATTTTATTTTTCTTGCCAGACAGGGTTTTTATGATGGCCTTACTTTTCATCGCGTGGAACCCGACTTTGTCATTCAAGGTGGCGACCCACTGGCAAACAGTACCGGTGGACCCGGATATACTCTTCCGGCAGAATTTGGTCTTCTGCACAATCAAGGTGTCCTGGCAATGGCAAGACGCGGCAATTCCGTGAATCCTGAAAAAAGATCAAGTGGCAGCCAATTCTATATTACATTAAAACCAACCCACTTTCTGGATAATGACTTTTCAGCTTTCGGAACAGTTATAGAAGGATTTGGAGTTGTAAAAAACACCAGGATTGGTGACGTTATAATCTGCGTGGAGATAACTGAAGAATAAACCCATTGTTCTTGCGTATGGCAAATCACTTTATTAAATTTGCCGTTCTTAATTTGTCAAAATATTTATATTTTAAAGGGGATTTTAATATGCGAAATAAATTTATTTTAGTAACTGGTTTGGCCGGTGTCCTTCTAATTTTTTCTTGCAATAATAATGAAAAAACAGACCAGACAAAAACCGAGAGCCAACAAATGGAAAAGGAAACTACAATGACGCAAAATCAATCCAATTCAGACAAGCCTTTAAGTAGTGTTGCAGCCAAAGAGCGGATGAATCATTACGATGCCGAACCAGAGATGACTATCGATGAAGACAAAAAATATACAGCCGTTATTACCACAGAAAAAGGCAAAATTGTCGCAGAACTCAATACCACGTATGCACCTTTGCACTCCAACAACTTTGTTTTTCTTGCCAGACAAGGTTTTTATGATGGCCTGACATTCCACAGGGTTGAACCAAATTTTGTAATACAAGGCGGCGACCCCATTGGCACCGGAACAGGCGGTCCGGGTTACACTGTTCCCGCAGAATTAGGCCTCACACACGAAAACGGCGCCCTGGCTATGGCAAGACGCGGTGCGGGAAATCCCGAAAAAAGATCGAGCGGCAGTCAATTCTATATCACCCTAAAACCAACCCACTTTTTGGACAATGACTATTCAGTTTTTGGAAAAGTGGTCGAAGGACTTGAAGTTGTACAAAGTATTGGAATTGGTGACATAATTGTTAGCGTAGAGGTAATTGAAGAATAAATAATGAGAATTAGCCTCTTCTGCAAAAAAAACAAATACTACGGCATTCTGCGTCCTGAGGTTAGAGAGACTATATAGTAAAAGATCAATTATCGGTTTAACTTATAACCTGTGCAAGAAAATTGAAACTTAAAGTCTTTATTGGAATTTTTATTAGCTGTCTTTTTATCTACTTGACATTCCGGCAAGTAGATTTTGAAAAGATGATTGATGCGTTAAAAGCTGCTAAATATTATTGGCTTCTCCCATCATTCATTTTCATGGGACTGAGTCACCTGCTGCGTGCGCTGCGTTGGCAATATCTAATGAGTCCGGTTAAGCAAATAAAAGTCCGTTCGCTCTTTTCTGCACTCATGATTGGTTACGCCGCCAACAACATTTTCCCCCTCAGACTGGGTGAATTTCTACGCGCCTACGCTATCGGGAAATCCGAAAAAATTTCGAAAAGTGCTTCTTTTGCTACCGTTGTTGTAGAGAGATTTGTTTTGGATTTAATGGCTTTATTAATACTCTTGGTCATAACTCTTCAATTTTATCCGGGGCAGCTTCCTTACCACGAACTTGTGAAGATTGGCGGATACCTGCTTTTAGTCTGTACTTTAGGGCTCATTCTACTGATAGTATTTTTAATGAAAATGACCGAACCAACACTTCGTTTTCTGGAAAAACTATTCCCACCCAAATTTTATGAAAAACTCGAGCCGAAATTTCACTCCTTTTTGAGCGGATGTGAAGTTTTCAAAAAGACCCACCATTATTTTGCCATATTTTTCTCTACACTAATAATCTGGCTTCTTTACATTGCTTCCGTTTATATCCTGTTTTACGTTTTTGACTTTACTTATTTGTTTGATCTGAACGTTTGGTCCAGCATTATAATTCTTGTGGTTGTCACCTTCAGTATCATGCTGCCCTCAGCCCCAGGTGCACTCGGAACATATCATTTTCTATGTACGGAGGTTTTAAATTACTTTGGTGTACCGGATAACGAGGCAGTCAGCTACTCACTCATCAGTCACGCAATGAACGTCCTGCCATTCACAATCATCGGCATTATCTATTTTTGGAAAGAAAACCTGAAAATATCTGATGTCTCTGGCAGCGGGAACTTTGATAATCCTGACTCTCCCGAACCTTTACAAGTTTAATAATTTTTACAAATTCTAAAATGCCGAAAATATCACTTCCAACATCTGTGATACTTCAAAATGAATTTATTTTAAAACTTCAACATTTTAGCTCACTTTAGTCACATATATAAATGTCTGTTTTAATGATATTTTTGGATGGGGTCGGCATCGGCAAAAATGATCCCGCATCCAATCCATTTTCCAAATTCCCCTCACCATTTTTTCCGGCTTTTGACGATTCAAAAAAAATTAACCTTCCTGAGGGCGGATTCTTAATTCCAACCGACGCGACAATGGGTATGCCGGGCATTCCGCAAAGTGCAACGGGTCAAACAGCGCTGCTAACAGGCTTACCATCAGCACAAATCATCGGGAGACACCACCCCGGATTTCCGACGGCATCTCTAAGAAAACTACTTCTAACTGAAAGCATTTTTTTACAACTCGAAAAAATTGGTAAAAAAGCTACATTCGCCAATGCTTTTACTGCCGAATATTTTGAACGACGTGACAGACAGATATCAGCAACAACCTGGGCAGTAAAAGCTTCCGGCTTTCCATTCAGATGGCTCGATCCGGATTTAATAAACGGCCAGGCAATTTCACACGATTTAAGCAACCAATTCCTGCGGGACTTGGGCTACGAAGCTCCTGTACGCCAACCGGAAGAAGCGGCAAAAATTTTGGCTTCAATCAGTAAAAATGTAGATTATTGTCTGTTCGAATATTTTTTAACAGACATGATCGGCCACAGTCAAGACATGAGACATGCAAAGATTGAATTAGACAAACTCAATCGATTTTTAAACACCATTTTAAACAAGATCGACCTCGAAAAAGATATTGTCCTGCTTACAAGTGACCACGGTAATTTTGAAAATTTAAGCATCGCAACCCACACACGAAACCAAGTTCCAACTATTATCTGGGGAGATGATAATGGTTACTTCGAAAATAAAATAACCGAGATTCAGGATGTACCAAATGCAATCTTCGAATATATCCAGAGCGATTCTTGACTTGGCTATTGTTTTTATTTAAGTTGTAGTATCAATCAAAAATTATGGCTCAAAAATTCCCCGACAGGGAGAAAGAATATGACTAAAAATATCCAGTACAACTTGCAAAACCGGAAAACTCTTGAATCCAACGAAAGTAAAACTCTCGCTCCGTATGCGCAGCAAAGCCGAAACACACACCAAACCCGCAAGCACAAAGAACCGGAACATAGCTACAGAACGGCCTTCCAGCGCGACCGAGATCGAATAATTCACTCACGCGCTTTTCGGCGGCTTAAACACAAACGACAGGTTTTTCTCCCGGAAGAAAGCGATCATAACAGAACCCGGATAACGCATACCCTGGAAGTTGCGCAACTCTCTCGAACAATGGCGCGGGCGCTTGGACTAAATGAAGATTTAACTGAAGCTATCGCGCTTGGCCATGATATCGGGCACACACCATTTGGACATCTTGGCGAGAGAGTTCTCCACAAAATCATGTCCGGTAAAACCTCTTTTGAAGGTGATAGAGTCATACCGAATCTTGGCGGTTTCAAACACAACTACCAGGGTCTGCGCATGGTTGATTTTATTGAAAAAAAGTATTCTTTCAATGGTCTGAATTTAACAGCTCCCGTCCGGGAAGGCATGTTGAAACACACTAAACTAGTCAGAAAAAGTATAACATATCCTGACTTCAATTTTGAAGGGTTAGAATACGAGAAAGATTGCGCTTCAACTCTGGAAGGCCAGGTAGTGGCCATTTGTGATGAAATTGCGCAACGAACCCACGATCTTGAGGATGGCATTCGAGCCGGACTAGTTAAAGTTACAGATGTTAAAAAATTAAAGATAATCGCTTTAGTTGAAAAAAAAATAAGACCGGCCTTTTCACCGAACTCGGATGATGCAGTTTATATGGACCAACTTATGCGAGGGCTCATCAATTTTTTTATGGATAATCTACTCGAAGCAACCTTGGAAAATATTGCCGGTTTTCAACTTCGGACGCAGCGTCTATCCAATTTTGACGAAGAGTTGGTTTATTTTAACGCAACAATTGACCCGCTTCAAAAAGAACTAAACAAATTTATTTACGACGAAATCATTCATTGCTCCCACCAACAATGGTCTGATGATATTGGTGAAAAATTGCTATTTCGACTGTTTGAAGTTTACTATTTCAACCCTCATCTCCTTCCCGTTTACATTTTAAAAAATGAAATTAATGCGAACGGAAAACTTGATGACTTAAAAAACAGCATTACATTTCCGCGACTAATTTGTGATTATATAGCCGGTATGACAGACTCTTTTGCAATTCGTGAAACCATGAAAATTGCAAAAAAGAACAAAATGAAAATTGATGATCTAAAATTAGAGTCTGCTCTTGGAAATGATTCCGATCAAATTTAAATCCATACTATTTTGCACATCAAAATAAAAAATCTCACGTTTTCGTATCAAATGCCCGGCTATCGCTCCAAACCGGTTTTGAACAACGTAAGCCTGGAAGTCAATCCCGGGGAGATCGTTGGCATTATCGGGCTTTCAGGTTCGGGGAAAAGCACGCTTATGCATCACTTTACAGGATTACTGAAACCTGATTGTGGTGAAATTCTAGTAAATTCTCAAAATCTATGGGACAAAAATACCGATCTGGCAAAGATACGACAACAAATAGGACTGGTTTTCCAATTCCCCGAAAAGCAACTTTTCAAGGAAACTGTTTTTGAAGATATTTCGGTAGGTCCCAAAAATCTGTGTATCACCAATACTGAAACCATTGCAAGAGTCCACAACGCCATGCAATCAGTCGGCTTGGATGTTTCAAAATATAAAACGTCTTCACCTTTAAATCTCAGCTACGGCGAAAAACGGCGCGTTGCAATTGCAGGCATTCTCGCTTTAAAACCGAAATGTCTGATGCTCGATGAACCAACGGCAGGTTTAGATCCGGCTGGAATCAAATTGATCCATAAAGTTATATCGGACTTTAAAGCTTCAGAAAAGACAGTGGTAGTAATTTCACACAACATAGACTTTGTCCTTACAATTGCCACCAGAATCATTATTCTCCATAATGGTTCAATTCATTTTGATGGACAAAAAAATAAGGTTATTGCAACCCCAAAAATAATTACAGAAATCGGCTTCCCGGTGCCACGAATTATTGAATTAACAAGGCAGCTCAAAAAAGCAGGCTACCTAAAAAACGAAGAAATTTACAGCCTGGAAAAAATAAAAGAACGCATATCGTTTTAACACTTAATTTATTTGATTACATTTTTCCAAAGTTATTTTCCTAATCAATGTCTCAAAATAAACCATCTGTACGAAAAGTAACCATTTTACACTGCACTTCATTGAAATGCTTTTCCCTTAATAAATATGTGTATTTTTTTCTCAATCAAGTAATTTCAGGGAGAAGAAACCGTAATTAATGCTTGACCGAAAACCAAAAATTCCACGTCATTCTGAACACAAAATCTCATAAGTTGCTTTTCAAGATCGCCGCCGCCGTGTGAAGAATCTCTCACCCAGGAGATTCTTCGCGCATCATCTTCTGCCGCAAGTGCCACATTTGAGGGTTCGCGCTCAGAAAAACAGCACCCAGGAGTTCTCGTTCACACACTAATTAGTGTCCATCCGTAATCGTCATTCCCGAATGTTTTCATCGGGAATCCATTCATTTTTAGTACGTGGATTCCCGCTAAGAGCGTGCGGGAATGACTAAGGAAGGCACTTTCCGGATCGACACTAATTAGCTGCTGGCTTAATTTAAGACTTATGGCAACTTGCATAAATTCAGTATCGCAGAATGTTCTCAGATCCTGCTCTTACACATTTCATGGCACAAACATTGCATCTCAGAAAAAACTTAACGAACGACGCTTTCAGTATATTCTAAATTGTCTATGCTGAACAAATGATTGCACCTCTTTAGAAGGCTCAAAATTTCAAACAACAGTAATTACTAATCACCTCAAAATAGTGGGTTTACATCAAGATGTCTATTGCAACGGTCGATAAATACGTGAACAAAGTTGGTAATTCAGATTTGCTGGACGATTTAAAAAATCAGGCTATGTCGAAATTAAAAGATGGGCACGACGCTCTTATCGAAGGATGGGGAAAAAACTTTGGATTTGATTTTCATTATCCATTAGTAAGCAGAAGCCCTGAGATTCGTGAAATTTTTAAGATCATAAAGAAGGTTGCAAAAAGTAATGCTACCATTCTAATTCATGGGGAAACAGGAACCGGAAAAGAATTGATCGCTAGTCTAATCCAATTTATTAGTGATCGTGCTGACAAACCATTTGTGAAAGTAAACTGTGCGGCTCTACCGGAAAATCTTCTTGAAAGTGAACTCTTCGGCCATGAGAAAGGCGCGTTTACCGGAGCATATCAAACCCGAATCGGAAAATTTGAACAAGCAAATGGCGGCACATTATTTCTTGATGAAATTGGGGATATGCACCTTACGACCCAGGCAAAAATTTTGCGGGTTATGCAAGAACAGATTTTTAACCGGGTTGGCGGTAATAAAGATATCGGCGTAAATGTGCGTGTTATAGCAGCAACCAATAAAAACCTCATGGAAGAAATTGAAAATGGCGGTTTTCGCGCAGATCTATTTTATCGTTTGAACGTAGTTTCTTTGGAGATTCCACCCCTTCGTGAGCGCAAAGAAGATATCATGATAATTGCGGAGTTCTTTTTAAGAAAGTATTGTCAGGAAATCAGAAAAGAGCTTAAGGGTTTTGCTGAAGAAACGACCGCGTTGATGAAAAACCACACCTGGGCGGGTAATATCAGAGAATTAAAAAATTTAATTGAACGTGCGGTTTTAGTTGCTGAGGAAAATGGTTTCATCACCAGCGAGGATCTCGCTATGCCTGGTAAAGATTATTTCGCGGCAGGTGGTAGAGATCGTAGAAAACGCGACAGCGATGCGCTTATCAGTTTTGACACCCTTAATCTTGACGTCGTTGAAAAAGAAACAATCTTAAAATCGCTGCACCAGTCAAACTGGGTTCAAAAGGATGCTGCAAGCCTTTTAGGTATTTCTGCAAGGGCGCTCAACTATAAAATTAACCAGCATGACATAACACATCCTTCCTGGAAGAAAAATAATTAACCCGCAAAAATCTAAGCACTTAAAAGCCAGTACAGTATAGTGATATATTGCACTGGCTTTGTTGTTTTATCCCGCCTCAAACATTGAGAACTCAACCTAAAACATACTTTTTTAACAACCTCTAAATTCCGTTACGTATATGAAATACCTTCATGTAATTTCAACGGATTTCCGAACCGCTGCACCAAAAAAGAACACATCCTAAGTTATTGTAAAATATAAACTAATCCGTTATTCAATATTATGGCATACCCTTTGCCAATACGCAATTGATTTACAAAGTGAATGCTACGAAGGAGATACGTCATGAGAATAAGCCGAAACAAACTACTAACCTGGTCACTTTTTATAAGTAGCCTATTAATGTCTTTAAATACAGTTATTGCCGGAGATGTGGTTGTAAGTTGGGATCCCAATTCTGAAAGTGACCTCGCAAAATACGAGGTGTTCATGGGAGAAGCTTCCGGGATATACATAAATAGTGTAGATGTTGGTACCCAAACTCAATTTACATGGCAAAGTTTGGAAGCTGGCAAAACTTACTATTTTGCAGTAACTGCCTGGGACCAAGCTGGAAATGAGAGCGGTTTTTCAGAAGAAGTAAATATAACAATTAATTCTTCCGATACCACACCGCCTTCCCCACTAACAGCAAGCTTACTCGGGGAAACAGCCTTGGACATTTTATTTTCCGAGCCGTTGAGTAAACAGTCTGTTGAAGTCGAAGCCAACTATTCTATCAACAATGGTGTTCAGGTAATTGGCGCTGTTATAGATGACCAAAACCTGGCGTTGGTGCATTTCCTGACAACAGCGCACCCTCTTGGCACCGACTTTACGGTTACAATCAATAATATCCAGGATTTAACGGGAAATACAATTTCAGCAAATAGCACCGCAAATTACAGATCTCCGGATGCGCCGATTGATCCGACCGATACAACGTCCCCACAACTTCTGAATGCTGTTTTGACAGACTTAACTCATTTGGATGTGCCTTTTAGCGAGAAAATCGATAGAGCGTCGGCTGAGCAAAAATCGAACTATACAATTGATCAGGGCGTAGATGTTTTGCAGGCCTCTTTAAATTCTGCACAAACAAAAGTAACGCTAACAACTTCTACGCATTTCAATGGCCTACGCCATAAACTAACTGTTAATCAAGTTAAGGATTTGGCTGGAAATGCCATTTTTGGCAATAGCTCAATTTCATATGAGGCCAATGTAGATGATGGCGACAACACGCCTCCGGAAGTTGCATCGGTCATCGCCAACGGCTTTACCCAAATTGATATAAATTTTTCTGAGCCACTTGAAAAAACTTCTGCTGAAGACGAAGTGAATTTTGCAATTACTCCGAATGTTGAGATAATCGGTGCATTTCTAGATGACAATGCAACCACAGTTCATCTGCTAACCGGATCCCACATAACAAATATTGAATATTCAGTTTCAGTTTCGAATATCAGGGACTTGTCAAGCACACCCAATATTATGACATCCAGTTCATCTTCTACTTATACATTTGAACCAGATGACGACGGCAGTGTTTTTCCACAACCAACTCAGCTACCTAAAACATTTGCTCTGGTTGGAAACTACCCCAATCCGTTTAACCCTGAGACCGAGATTAAATTCTTTCTGGAAAGGAATCGGGAAGTCGAGCTGAAAGTATATAACATGCTTGGACAATTAGTTAAAACGCTGGTTAAGGATGAGTTAACTGCCGGGTTTCACTCTTTGAAGTGGGATGGTACCAACAGGGACAATCTCCATGTTCCAAGCGGAATTTACATTTACAGCCTTGAAGTAAAAAAAGAGGTGGCAAAAGGCGATATGCTCGTAAATGTTTCCATTGAGCGCCGGGTAAAAAGAATGACTTTATTAAAATAGAAAATCCAAGAATTTTTCTTCCTCCTCGTAAGCGGCCGGGAAATGGCAATGGTGCCATTTCCCGGCTTTTATTTATTTTCAAAACGAAATAAACATTGACTGATTAAGTCAAATTTTCTATATTTACCTTCTTAAATAACAATGGATTAAACGGTAATGAACAGGATGTTAAAATGTTGCATGATGGCACTACAACTGTTACTTTTCACCACCACGGTTTATACACAAACCTGGCAGCGGACATCGCCCGACTCCTCCAGATTGACGCGCACTTATCAAACCAAAACTTCAAACTTTTCCTCAAAAAGTTCCTACGGCAAAATTTCTGAGAATATTTCCAGAACATCAAACACAGGCGACTCGGCTTTGACGCTTTTTGGCTTTGACCTATTCAGTCGGGAGATATCGGAGGGTGCATCCGGCGCGGAAGCCTTCACCTTGCCAAAAAAATATTTACTAGGTCCCGGCGATAGAGTCGGGATATACCTGCTTGGCACCGTGCAGGAAAATATTGATGTCGTCGTTAATGTCGAAGGTAAAATATTTCTACCTCCGGCCGGAGTCCTCAATGTTTGGGGGCTCAGCATGATTGAATTCAAGAAACTGTTAAAACAAAAATTGTCGCAATACTACGAAAACTTTACACTCGACATTATGTTGCTTCAACCAAAAAATGTTTTAGTAGCTGTTGTGGGCGATGTCATTCATCCCGGGAAATATGTATTGAGTTCTCTCAATACTGTATTGGATGCCATCATCATGGCGGGTGGGCCCAGCGAAAAAGGATCGATTCGGGGTATTCAATTGCTGCGCCAGGGTAAGCTGATTGCCTCAGCAGATCTGTATGAATTTTTGATGGAAGGAAAAACCGGAGACGACATGTTTTTGCAGGCAGGCGACAAAATTCGTGTTCCCTACGCTCAAAAAACAGTATCTATTTCAGGCGAAGTAAATCGGGCATCCATTTTTGAACTGAAACCCGGCGCGAAAGAAACAATTTCCGATCTTATCCATCTTGCAGGCGGTTTCACTGATTTGGCCTACATCCAAAAACTTGAAATCAGCAGGCTGGAAAATAATGGTCAACGTAAATTACGCTACATAGATTTCAACAGGATTCAACAAGGCGACAGCACAGAGAATGTTGCTTTAATGAACAATGACCGCATTACAATTTACTCCAAATTAGAACAGCTTGATAAACGGGAAGTTGCGATTTTCGGTGAAATCCGGAAGCCGGGTATTTATCCGCTTGAAGACAATATGCATTTGAGCGACCTTATTTTGAAAGCCGGCAACCTTAACCGTAGAGCTTATACATTGGAAGCCGAAATTGCTAAAATCGATCCCGGTGAACCCACCAGTTTTTTAAAAGTAAATCTGGACAAATTAGGCAGCGGTACAAATGGTGACACGGATATAATTTTAGAAGAAGATGACCAGGTTTTCATCCGAAGAATTCCCAGATGGAAAGTTGGACTTACAGTCCATATTCAGGGCGAAGTCCTGTTCCCGGGGCGTTACTCCATTGTAAAAGATAGCACTTATTTAAGCGCTATTTTGATGAAAGCCGGCGGCTTCACAGATGACGGCTTTTTACAGGAATCTTACCTGATGCGGCCAAGCAGCAGAACTATTTTTGATAAAGAATTTGAACGCCTCAAAGAAATGCGCCGCGAAGAAATGAGCGACCTTGAGTATCAATATTTTGTAATGCGTCAAAACTCTGAAAACGTTGAACGCATTGTGGTTGATTTTGAAAAACTGATGCAGCAGGGTGATAAGAGCCAGGACGTTATTTTAGAAGATGGTGATATTATTGTGATACCCAAAGCGCCCATTGCCGTAACGGTTACGGGCAGTGTCGCAAAGCCGGGAGGAGTTACCTATGTCGCAGGGCAAAAACTGTCTTATTATCTTAAGAAAGCCGGCGGCGCCTCCTGGGATGCAAAATTGAGCAACACCAAAATTATAAAAGTAACCGGCGAAGTGGTGGATGATGAAGATGTGAAATCCTTCAGCCCCGGCGATATAATCTGGGTTCCCCGCAAAGAAGACAAGAGTTTTTGGCCGACGTTTTTGCAAACTGTTTCAGTGGCAGCCCAATTGGCTTCAATATATTTGATCATCGACACATCAATTAACCGAAATTAAACGAGTACCAAAATTTCAATGACCAGCCCTAAAAACGAAGAACAAGAAATCAATTTACTGGACTATCTCGCTGTTATTATAAAGCGGCGTAGAATGATAGCCCGCAACGCTTTAGTTGCAGCATTGGTTATGGCTGTAATCACTTTTATTCTACCGAGCATGTATCAGGCTACGACAACACTTCTGCCCCCGGATGAAGGCAACCAGGGCGGACTGGGCAGCTTGCTTGCAAACTCGCCAATCCCTTTTTTGGATATGCCCGGCCTGGGCGGAGCATCTTCCTCTGAGATTTTTGTTGAAATTTTAAATAGTCGCACGGTTGCAAAAGGCGTCCTTTCAACCAAATATAAATTTGAGGAAAAAACGCAGACACTATTCGAAATTTTCGACATAAAAAGCGCGGCCAAAGCGGTTGCAAAACTACAGAAGCAAAGCACTATTTCATCGAATGAACAAGGTATAATAAAAATAAGCGTGCAGCTTGGAAATCCCAAATTAGCCGCTGATGTAGCCAACCAATTTGTCGAAGAACTGGACAAAGTCAATCAAGCCAAAAGTTTATCTAAAGCAAAAAGTTCACGAATTTATATTGAAGAACAGCTTGAACTAACTGTGGCAAAACTAAAAGAAGCTTCACGGAATTTAGCCGATTATCAGGAAGAATTTAAAGCGCTGAATCTGGAAGAGCAAACCAAAGTTGCCATTGAACAAGCCGGAGAAATAAAGGGCACCATTATGGCCAGGGAAGTGGAACTGGAAGTTGCACGCCAGACCATGAAAAAAAACAATCCGGTTATTCTGCGGCTCCAAAAAGAAGTTGATGAACTAAAGAAACAATTTGAACAATTGCAATTTGGGAAAGCAACAACTTCCGGGGAACAAAAAGATTATTTCATTCCCTTTTCCGAAGTACCTGAAGTTGGCCTGCAATATGCCGAATTGATTCGCGAAGTAAAGGTTCAGGAAACGGTTTGGCAGCTTTTAAACCAGCAGTTTTATAGTGCCAAAATTCAGGAAGCCCGGGACACACCAACTGTCCAGGTTTTAGACAAAGCCATCTCACCTGAAAAACGCTCAAGCCCGAAGCGCAGAATGTTGGTAATGATTGCTGTATTTCTGGCTGTAACTTTTAGTATCTTTGCTGCATTCGTAATGGAATTTGCTGAGAAAGTCAAAGATAACAAAGATGACTTCAAAAAAATAAATGAGTTGACAACTCAACTTAAAAACGATTACCGGGAAATTAAAATACGGCTGAATAAAGTTTTAAAGCGTTCTTAAACAAGGCGCCATCAGAACAAATCAGGAATGTGACTGAGTCTGCCAAAGGGTTTCTTCATCTAAAATTTTGTTCAACCGGTACTTTTAAAATAGCTCAAAATGTCTGAAAGGCAATACATCAAACAATTTCTACTTTTTTTAACTCTTTTGATTCTGGCAAACAGAATCGCGTTCTCCCAATCGGTTTATGTGCCACTTAACCACTGGTCGTATGAATTTATCGATCGTATGGAAACCAAGGGACTCATCAATGATGTTCTGAACAGCACAAAACCGTATTCACGAGAAGAAATGGTCGGTTATTTAGTTCAGCTTAAAAAGAATATAGACGATGGTGCAGCTCTAAACACTGTTGAACAAGATCAACTAAAATATCTGCAATTTGAATTTAGCGATGAATTCAATGAACTAAACACCGAAACTGAAACCTTTTATCCAACAACAATTCAGAAGGTTAAAAACAGTAAGCCATTTTCGGCGCTCCCAAGTTTTATTTACCAAAACAATCGAAACTTATACACGGTTCGTTCACATGATTTCAAAGCATATCTTGATCCGATTTTATACAAGGAATGGCTGTACGCCAACCCGGACTCCCTAAGCAGCAATGAGCGCGTATTTGAACGCACACACGGCTTTACCCTTTGGGGTAAACTTGGCACACACATGGGGTTTTTCTTTAATTTTCGTGATACAAAAGAATGGGGCACCCGCTCCTACCCGAAACGCTTTGAAATAAGCCTGGAAGGTCTGGGTTTTGTCAACGGTTTCGGCACACATATCTGGCACGATGAGACCAACGCCTACCTGATGTTTAAACTGCCGTACATGCAATTAATGTTAGGCAAGGATTTCAATTATTGGGGGCCGGGAACCCATGGCGCGCTGGGACTTTCCAACAACGCCACATCGTTCGACCAAATAAAGCTTCAGGCAAAATTTTGGCGCTTAAAATTCACCTACCTGTGGGGATTCCTGCAAACCTTTCCAAAAATTTTTGAGGAGACCGGAGAAACAGTTCCCAAAAATATCGTGGCGCATCGATTGGATTGGGCGCTCGCCAAATGGCTGAACATTGGACTCTATGAAGCAATAATTTTTGGCAAACGCAGGTTTGAACTGGCCTACATCAATCCCATTAATTTTTACCGATCGGCCGAGCATTTTCTGACAGATGATGACAATGCCAGTATGGGAGCAGATTTTGAACTGATGCTAATCCCGAATATCAAACTATACGGGGAATTTTTCCTGGATGACTTCAAC
>JAJDAE010000231.1 GCA_029262035.1 Candidatus Zhuqueibacterota bacterium | reverse complement strand
GTGATTTCCTTTTGGGAAATTACCCGCACCAGAACAATTTTCTCTTCTTCAAAAGCAAGGCAGACGAATGTACTGCCAATTTTTATACGCGCAAAATTCAGAGAGATATTTTTGGTGGTTATGTCCTTAAAATTTGCATTTTTTTTGCCGTCGCTTAAATGCGTGACCAGCTTAAAAATATCTGCTTTGGTTTTGCCGTCTCTGACCCGGGCAAAGTCATCCATAAAACTTTGTAAAAATTTCAGATTTCGTCTCTGAATAAGTTTGGTTTTAAATTCAACTGTTGGCAGAATTATATTGGTTCCCAAACCGGCTTTTATGGCACGGGTTAATGCCACATCTTCGATCGTATTTTTTATTAAATCTGCCAGGCCGATTTTCTCTGCTGGACCATTCACTCGTTTCCCTCAGGTTAAGATACCAATTCTCTTCTTTTTAAGTTTTCACTCGGAGCTGCCTGTGCTTGTTCAACGATTTGTTTTTCGATGCCAAAATGCTGATTAATGGCGCTATGGTAATTCTGTTTTATATTGAAATTCTTTTTGTCGAAAAATGTTGTTTCGCGGATAAATGCTCGGTTCATAAATAAAATGCCATCTTTAATATACTCCGGCAAGCGCATGATATCTGCGCTCATTTGATCGCTTTGGCTGAACCGAATAATCTTTCTGATATTTTCATAAGGAATTTGAGAGAAAGCTTTGAGCAGCTTAACCAAAAAGCAAAGGTCGGTATTGCCCGGACTTAGTTTGAAATAATCAAGGAAAGTTTTATAGCTGCTGCTATGAGAGTCCAGATCGAGTTTTACACCGGTTAAAATCATTGCATTAGCATTTTAATTTAACTGGAATTTAATATAAACAGAAATACCAGCTAAAACAAATGCAATTTCAATTCATAGTTTATAAAAAAGTAAATAAGAGATATTACTGTTGTGTGATATTTCCCTTGACACTTAGGACACTTTGGTTTAAAATAGCGTTGGTTTTTTGTGGAAGTAAATTTTTAAAAACGAAATAATTAATATTTTCAATTAACGAACAATGGGAGGAACCATGAAACAATTCTTAAGTTATTTAAGATTATCAGCTTTAGTTTTTGTACTACCGCTGGTTTTTAACTGTAGCGATGATGATGACAATAACCCACTTTTCGACTTAAGTGACCCGTCGACATTTCCCGGAACTTATGAGATGGTGGAATTAACGGATAAAACCGGAGATCTTTCGGGTATTCCTAATCTTACCGTTCAAGCTGGTGAACCGACAACTGTACCTTTTCCAACTGGGCCCGGACAGACGGCAGATGCAGCAGTTACAATCACTCACACTTTAGTCCTAACTTCAACAACTTACACATCCGTATTTAATATTGGCGTGGTAGTTACGGGGGTTGGTACCATCCCGATTCCACCGGTTACGGACAGCGGCACATATTCAGTTAACGGGACTCAAATAACCACAACCAGTGCGGAAGACAGTGAAGTTGAAACACAGGCAATTACATCCAGCAATGGTCAGCTTACATTTGAAGACGATGATATAAAAGTTGTTTACGAAAAACAGTAAAGTTGCTAAGATTAGACACTAACAAAAAAAGCCGGTTAAATTAACCGGCTTTTTTTGTTTACCCAATTTTTATTTAATGCTCTCCAAAAGATTTTATAAAAAGATCTAAAATGGCTTGTTTTCCATTCTCGGTGAGATTTCGTGTGCCGGTACCGGCAAATTTGTTGTGATAAATTTCCGGGTTATCCTGCAGCCATTTTTTGTCTTTCCAGGTAAACCAATGCTCACGTTCCTGGTCATAAACACTGACCGGCCTGTTAAAGAATTTTGCTAACTCAACTCCCCAGCCCGTACCGCCTTTAACGGTATCATTTGCTAATATCCAGCCAATTGCAAAAATATGATCAGCATTTGTAACCATGTGGTAAATTGTCCGCAAGATGCTTCTGATTCTTTCGGTTTCCGTGTAATTGCGTCCCATATGCCGGGAAACAATTTCCATACTGACATCGCCTTTTTCTAACTCATCTTCGGGTAAAAGTACAGTGCTTTTATCCCGGCAGATGTTTTGGTTTTTGTACACAAAGTTTACTTCTTTAATTCCCCATTTTTCAGAAAGATCACCAAAGGCTGCTTCTGCGCCGACGTGACCACCGCTATAAAGAGTAAACTGGGTTAAATCGAGCATCTGTAAATTCCTTTCATTAAAAAAACATTGGATATTTATTTGGGTCACTTTCGTGCATTAGTTGGTAAATATCTGAAAAAATGTGTTCACCGCATGGTTTGGAGTAGTAATCTCCATCGGAGCCAAACGCCGGCCGGTGGGCTTTGCCGGTTATGGTAAGCGGTTTAGAGTCCAGCCAATGATAACCATCTTGCTTGGCGAGGACTTCATCCATCATGTAAGAGGTACAGCCACCGGGTACATCTTCATCTACAAAAACGATACGATTGGTCTTTTTTAATGACTCCACTATTACACCATTTACATCAAAAGGCAGTAAGGTTTGCACGTCAATTATCTCTGTACTAATTCCTGATTGTTCAAGGTGCTGAGCGGCTTCCATGGCTGCCCGGCATGTTGCGCCATAGGTGACAAGTGTGATGTCTGTACCGGTTCGCAAAATTTCCGGAACGCCCAGGGGCAGGGTAAACTCACCAATATTATTCGGGACTTTTTCTTTTATACGATAACCGCTTAAAACTTCAATTAGTATTGCAGGCTCTTCTGCCTTTAATAAGGTATTATAAAAACCTGCGGCTTGAGTCATGTTTCTTGGTACCAAAACATGCAGACCGCGCAGCAGGTGAATTAGAGCTCCCATGGGCGAACCTGCATGCCAAATGCCCTCAAAGCGATGACCGCGCGTGCGTATGATTACCGGCGCTTTCTGGCCCCCTTTGGTTCGCCAATGCAAAGTAGCCAGATCGTCCGACATAATTTGCAGTGCGTAAAGAACATAATCGAGGTATTGTATTTCGGCAATTGGGCGTAGGCCGCGGAGCGCGAGTCCAATCGCCTGCCCGATAATCGTGCATTCACGGATGCCTGTATCGGAAATACGCAACTCGCCGAACTTTTCCTGCATGCCCCGAAATCCCTGATTGACACCACCAAGCTGGCCAACATCTTCACCAAAAGCGATAATTCGGGAGTCTCGTTTAAAAGCTTTTTCAAAACAAATATTGAGAAGTTCAAAGCCATTTAAATTTTTGGACTTTTTAGAATAAACAGGTTTAACTTCCGGCACATTTGTAACAGAGTCTTTGTTTTCGCTATGAAGGTGAGAACTAAACCGCTCCAGATTGTGTTTCTTGAACTTTTCTTTTAATTGAACCAGTTTTTGTTTTGCCGGAATATTTTCATCTTTAACCAAAAGAAAGACATCACGCATTGCCGGCACCAAAAATCTTCTGAATGCCACCCGCGTGGATGTCAGTCTGTGCTTGATTCGCAGCAATTTTTCTTTGTGGGCAGACTCCTGTGCAATTTCATCGATGCAAGCTGCCAACTCAGCGCCTTCTGCCCGAATTGGTTTTTGAAATGCTTCCCAGGATTCATCCCTGATATTGTGAACGGTTTTTGTATCTTCTTGCTCGTAGCTATGCAGCAAGTCCTCGTCAATTATGTTATTTTCAAGCAGCCATTGTCGCATCTTGCTTAAACAATCGTTATCTGTTTCCCACTGTAATCTCTCTTTGGGTTTGTAGCGCTCATGACTTCCGGAGGTCGAATGGCCTTGGGGCTGAGTTACTTCGGTGACATGAATGATGCACGGCACATGTTCTTTTCGAGCTAATTCAGCAGCTTTGAGATAGACATTAACCAGTTCAGGATAATCCCACCCTTTTGCGGTAAATATTTCAAAGCCTGTACTTTGTTTATTCTTTCGACTGAAGCCGGCTAGTAAGTCAGAAACATTTTCGTTGGTAATTTGAAATTTATTGGGAACCGAGATACCGTAGCCATCATCCCAAATGGAAATTATGGCCGGCGATTTGAGAACCCCGATCGCATTAATTGACTCCCAAAACATACCCTCTGCACAACTGGCATTTCCAATAGTGCCAAAGGCAACTTCATTGCCGTTTTTTGAAAATAAAGGTAAATTTTTTAATTCAGGAATTTCTCGATAAAGTCGGCTTGCGTATGCTAAACCAACCAGTCTGGGCATTTGTGAACCTGTTGGTGAAATATCGGATGAACTATTATGCATTGCAGTTAGATCGAGCCAATCACCATTTTTATCGATACTGCGGGTCGCAAAATGAGCGTTCATTGCTCTTCCTGCTGTGGCCGGGTCGTATTTTTCATCCGGATGTGCGTATAACTGCGCAAAAAATTCGTGGAGGGTTGACATTCCTGTGGCAAAAATAAATGTCTGATCCCGGTAATAACCCGACCTGAAATCACCAAGTTGAAACGCTTTGGCCATTGCAAGTTGTGCAACCTCTTTGCCATCGCCAAAAATGCCAAATTTGGCTTTGCCGCTCATCACTTCTTTGCGTCCCAGTAAGCTTACCTGGCGGCTCTTGAAAGCTAAACGGTAATCCTTTATTATTTGCTCATAAGTTAGGGGAAGGTTCTTGATTCGGATGTGCTGATTTGATTTTTTGGCTGATTTTGCACCATTCAGATTTTTCGTTAAAGCCATTAATATTTACTCTTTTTAAGCCGGTATTTTTTCTAGTTTTACTGAAAGCGCGTGTCCTCATACAATCGGTGTGGAACCAAAATAATGAAATAATCAATCAAAATCAAGGCATGTGCAGACTATTTTTATCTCAATTCTACACTTGACTTTACACATGTCGATGTGTAGGTTGATGTGTTGTTTTAAATTAAGGATTAAAGACATGCCTACAAATTTGGCGTTAGATGACAGCCTGCTTAAAGAGGCTCAAAAAATTGGTCAACATAAAACTAAAAAAGCTGTTGTAACGGAGGCTCTGCAAGAATATATAGAACGCCCCAAACAGCAAAAAATTATTCAATTGTTTGGAAGTATCGACTACGATGAAGATTTTGATTACAAAAAACAGCGTAGCAGTGAATGAAGATTCTTGTTGATACCTGTATTTGGTCTCAGGCATTGCGCAGAAAAGTTGTTTTGGATGATGACCCTGTAATTCAAGAGTTGCGCGAATTAATTCAAGAACAGCGTGTACAAATAATTGGACAAATTAGACAGGAAATACTTTCGGGCATTTCCACTGAAAAACAATTTCAGCAGTTGCAAAAAACTTTATCAGCTTTCTCTGATCTAACAATTCATTCTACAGTTTATGAAACAGCAGCGAAATATTTTAATTCGTATCGGGTTAAAGGCATTCAAGGCTCCAATACAGATTTTTTAATCTGTGCTGTTTCGACTTACTACGATTTATCTATTTTTACTACGGATAGAGGTTTTATTCAATTTCAAAAAATTATTCCGATAAAGCTTCATAAGTTACGTCGAAATACAGTGTAACCTTACTTCAAATTTTCCGGGTTCAACACCTCCAATTCAGGAAGAACAAACTGCCCGTCTTTTCGAATTAATTTATCGTCGAAATATATTTCACCACCACCAAATTCCGGCGTCTGAATCATAACCATATCCCAATGTATATTTGAGCGGTTGCCATTATCTGCATCTTCGTAGGCATTTCCGGGCGTAAAGTGAAATGAGCCGCAGATTTTTTCATCGAATAAAATATCGAGCATTGGGTGTGTGATATAGGGGTTGAAGCCGATGGCAAACTCACCGATATAACGGGCGCCTTCATCGGCATCCAAGATTTCGTTAATTTTTTTGGTATTATTAGCCGAGGCATCCACAACCTTGCCATTTTCAAAGCGCAGATTAACGTCGCTGAAAGTTGTGCCACGGTATAGGGTGGCGGTGTTGAAATGGATAGTGCCGTTTACCGAATCCCGAACCGGCGCGGTAAAACATTCGCCATCCGGGATGTTATGGGTTCCGGCACAAGCCTGAACGGGAATATCTTTAATGCTGAATTTTAAATCAGTTCCTTTGCCGAGAATATGTACCCGGTCGGTTTTTTTCATTAATTTCTTTAAGGGTCTGGAGGCCTGTTCCATTTTGCTGTAATCTAACGTACAGACATCGAAATAGAAATCTTCAAAAGCCTCGGTACTTTTTTGTGCCTGTTGCGCCATTGAGGGGGTGGGCCAGCGTAACACAACCCATTTGGTTTTGGGAACCCGCCTGGCAAAATGTACCGGCTTCAGCCAATGCTCTTCATACTTACGCATGGCCTCATCGGGAACATCGGACATTTCAGAAATATTATGACTGCCGCGTAAGGCCATGTAAGCCTTTATTTTATCCATGCGGTAGGCTTCATAATCACCATAAAGTTTAACGGTTTTCTCATCATTGCCCTGAATCAATTCACGCATTATTTTGCTGTTTTTTACGGTTACCATTGGCACGCCTCCGGCCTTACGGATATTACGAATCAGCGAAATAACCATCTCCTGAGGAATGTCAACTGCTTCAATTAAAACATTTTCACCGGGTTGAACTTTGGTGGAGTGATTTACTAAAACTTCTGCTAATTTATCCAGCCGTTGATCGTGCATTTTAGAGTCTCCTTGATTATAAATCAAAAATCAGAATTTGAATATGCAAATGAATTTCGTGATTATCAAGTTAGAATTCCGCCCTTTCCGTGACAAGATTTTCGTACAAATTAAAATATTTTTACAGGTTTAACGAAATTCTGAGAACCGATATAATTGTTTTATTGGGATTTTTTTGTATATTGCAATCGAAAATTTCGTTAAAAACAGAAAAGCACATAAAACAATGTTAAATCTTGATAAAACAAACTTACAAGAAGCCTTAAGTTTCATAAAGTCAAAAACAGAAAACAAGCCGAAGATTGCGCTTATATTGGGTTCAGGGTTAGGGCCTTTTGCATCAGAAATTGAGAATGCTGCCATTATTCCAACGGAGTCTATTCCGCACTATCCCGTATCAACTGTGTCCGGGCATGCCGGCAAATGGATCTTTGGTGAAATATCCGGGAAATCTGTACTAGCCTTAAAGGGTCGCATTCACTCATATGAGGGTTATCCATTTAAAACGGTCGTTTTTCCGATTCATCTCATGGCCGAGCTTGGTATTAAAACGCTAATTGTCACTAATGCGGCGGGTGGATTGAATCCACATTTCACGCCAGGCGATTTAATGGTTATTTGCGATCACATTAATTTGATGTTCGACAACCCTTTGTTTGGAAAAAATGAAGATACGGCCGGACCCAGATTTCCGGATATGTCCGAACCATACACCCAAAGATTGATTGAACTTGCGGAAAAAACAGCTTTAGAATCTGGAATACGGGTAAAAAAGGGTGTGTTGTGTGGGCTAAAAGGTCCAACTTATGAGACGGCTGCTGAGATAAAAATGATGCAAAAGTTTGGGGCTGATGCTGGAACCATGTCAACAGTTCCGGAAGTTATAACAGCAGTTTATCGCGGCTTTGAGGTTTTGGGGATTTCGTGCATTACCAATCTTGCCACCGGTATGTCCACTGAAAAACTTTCGCATGATGAAGTCACCGAAGTTGCCGATATGGTAAAAGATAAATTTTCTCATCTAATCCGGGAAATTATTTTAAGACTGGAATGAGTTTTTTGGAATGACGTTTTGGGATTTTAGAGCATTTTTTTATGATCGCACCCGCAAAGTATTTCCCATTAATTTGATTTTTAAAGTTGAAACCCAAAATATTACTTTACTCTTGAGCAGCATCAATAAAAAAGAAGCGACTGTTTTGGATGTTGCTTCCGGTACGGGTGCGATAATACCTTTGCTTTCAACAAATTGGAAAACTTTGAGAATAGATAGTTCTTTTTCAATGTTAAAGAAGGCATCTAAAAAGCATAGTGCTGTTGTTGCAGATTGCAACCGACTACCTTTTAAGCCAGCCTCTTTTGATATTATTACTGCAGTTGGTCTGGTTGAGTACTTAAAAAGTCCGCATTCACTATTCAAACATTTTCAGAATGTTTCCAAAAGTGGCGCAAAAGTAATTTTCACATATGCACAGTTTAACTGTTTAAATATTTTGAGAAATCTTCTCGGTCATAGAGTTTATACTCACGAATCGAAAAAGATAGAACAAATTTATAACCAAACAGGTTTTATAAAGGAAGTGCAAAGGAAATCTTTGCTGCAAACGCAGGTATTGTTAAAAAAAGTATGAAGCAAAAATTCAAGAAACAGCTCGTTTATGGCCGCAGGATCTGGAGTAGAGTCGATAAATATTTCGAGTTTAAATTTACCGGCCGGTGGATGCTCTATGGTTTTGTAATAGGTGTTGTTGCCGGTTTTGGCGGTATTTTGTTTATCTATTTACAGGAATTTATCGAACATTTTTCTCTGAAGGGATTAGCTGGTTTTTACCCACCGCTTCCTGGGGGAGAAGGCGGTGCGGAAGCAGGTGAAGTTGAGCAGGGTCTTTTCAACTGGTGGTTTTTGATCATCCCCGCAGTTGGTGGTTTAATTTCCGGGCTTTTAGTTTACACCTGGGCGCCCGAGGCAGAAGGACATGGAACCGATGGTGTGATCAAAGCTTTCCACCAGGAAAGAGGTTTGATTCGCAAGCGTGTACCGTTTATTAAAACTCTTGCGTCGGCGATTACAATTGGTACCGGTGGCAGCGCCGGACGTGAAGGGCCAATTGCGCAAATCGGCGCTGGCTTTGGTTCTGCTCTGGCAACCAAACTGAAACTCAGTGATTCTGATCGCCGCACTATGGTGGTTTCAGGAATGGCTGCGGGTATTGGCAGTATTTTTCGTTCGCCCATCGGGGGAGCTATTTTTGCGGTAGAATGTTTATATAAGGAGGATATTGAAACTGAAGGCCTTGTTCCCGCGATAATTGCATCAATAATAGGATATACGGTTTTTGCAACGTTGTTCGGGTGGCACACAATATTTACAACCGGTAAATTTATTTTTGAAAATCCACTTGAGCTAATTTTTTATGGAATTTTCGGCCTTCTCTGTGCGTTTGTTGGCATCTTATACGTTAAAACCTTCTATGGCATCCATGAAAAAGTATTCAAACCAATGAAACTCCCCAACTACTTAAAGCCAATGATAGGCGGTCTGCTGCTCGGCATTCTGGCGCTTTTTTTTCCCCATATTTTGGGCTCGGGTTATGGTTGGATTCAAAAAGCAATCGATGGTCAATTAGCCATTACACTCATGCTTAGCATTGCGGTATTAAAAGTTCTTGCCACTTCATTCTCAATTGGCTCAGGCGGAAGTGGCGGTATTTTTGCGCCATCTTTGTTTATTGGTGCGATGCTTGGTGGCGCTTATGGCAGCGTGGCAGCAAAATTATTTCCGGATATCATTACCCAGCCGGAGGCTTTCGTCCTGGTTGGTATGGCCGCCTTTTTTGCCGGTGCAGCAAATGTCCCGGTTTCAATGACGATTATGATTACCGAAATGACAGGCAGTTATCAGTTACTTGTCCCTCTGATTTTCACTTCAACTTTGGCATTTTTTATCGCGCACAAGTGGAGCATTTACAGTGAACAACTAAAAAACCATGCTGAATCCCCGGCGCATCGAGGCGACCTTATTGTAGATATTCTAAAGGAAATGCAGGTTGTAGAAGCATACAAGCCTACAAAAAAAGTTCCGTTAATCAAAAATACATGGCCGGTTCAAAAAGTCCTTCCTTTATTCTCTGACCGCGAGGAAGATTGTTTCCCGGTTATTAATGAAGAAAAGAAGATCATTGGGCTGCTCGCCATGAGTTCGCTGCGTGCTGTTATTGGTGATGAAGGCATAGGTGATATTATTCTGGCTGAAGATATTAAAACAAATTTTGAATGTGTGTACCCCGACGAAGATTTGCACGATGCGCTCGGTAAATTTTTGCGAACACGTTATGCGTCTTTACCAGTAAGAGCAAATAAAGAATCTAATAAAATATTGGGCTTTTTAACTTACCGGGATCTGATTTCAGCGTACGATGACGCGCTTTTAGAATGGAGCAAACAAAGTTAAATTGTAGTTAGCTGGACTGAAGCCTTTTGGGCAGTAAAGTAACACACAAAACTTAAAAGCCAAACCCTGAATAGGAAGCTATGAATAAAATTATAAGCATATTTTTGACCCACTGTATATTCTGTGGTCCAATATTGGCGCAGCCTTCAGCCGCAGAGCTTTTAAACAAAGCTATCGAAGCTATGGGCGGGAAGGTTAAGTATTCACAAATTGAAAACTACACCGCCGTAACCAGGACTACCGCTACCGGTGCGCTTACAAAATTAAAAATGACGGTAACTGAAACAAATCAACCGCCTGATCGCTCAAAGCAGCTTTTTGAAATCGATAAAGGTTTTAGAGTTTTGTGCCTGGCTGGCAATCAAAGTTGGCAGCAGGTTGGGAGCGACGTATCGGATTTATCACTGCTTCAAAAAAGAGAAATGGAACGAGCGTTTTTTCGGGATACAATTCACTTTTTTAAGCACCATGATGAAGTGGGGACTTCGGTGAAATATGTGGGAGAACAGGTCCTTGCCAGCAAGACTTTTCATATTCTGGAAGTAAAAAATCTTTCGAGCGATACATTTTCACTTTATGTAGATGCCGAGACTTTTTTGATTGCTAAAAAAAGCTATCATGGGGCGGCAGAGTCTGGATTTGCTCTTTTTGAAGAAAGTTATTCGGATTACCGGTCTGTAGCAGGATTGATGGTACCGCACCGCATTGTTGTGAAAACCAACGGCAAGGTTTTTATAGAATCGGAACTGACACAATTTGAAATTAATAAGGAGTTGCCGGAAGACTTTTTTTATAAAAAATGATCACCCTTCTTTTCCGGCAGGAGTAATAATCGCGGACATTGAACCTCTACAATGAGGTATTCGCCAATCCGCACCGTATGCATGAATCTGATCCCGTTTTAACTCTGCCCGTTCTTTTGTAGTTGTATCAACAATAACTTTGCCCCGGCTATCCACTTCGCATGCCATTTCAAATGCAGTAGACTGACTATGACGAAATGTATGCATCAGCATTTCAACCACGTAATCATACGTATGGTCATTGTCATCTAATAAAACTACGTGGTATTGCGGAATGTTTAGCGGCCGTTTGCGGGTACGTTTTTTTTTCTTGACTACAGTTTCAGGGTCGGAAATTGTATTAGTCTTTCTTGGCTCCATTGCAATATATTAAGCTGTATTACTTTAAAAATCAAGCCTTCTTTTCACTTGACTTTTTGGAAATATTTTTTAATTTTAGCGACTTGGCCGACAAGCTAATTCGTGTCCATCCGGGGTCGTCATTCCCAAATGTTCTTGTCGGGAATCCATTCATGGTTCGTGCGTGGATTCCCGCTTAAAGCGTGCGAAAATGACGGGAAAAGGTACTTTCCGGATGGACACTAATTATCATGAAGAGTAATTTAGTTTACCCCCAGCCTTGTCGATAATCACAGATAACAGATAAAGCCCTGAGTATACTGTAAATTCCGCATTCTGTCTACAGTTTTGGTACTATGAATTAATAATCAATATTATAAAGTAAGGAATTTGTAAAACTTATAATCGGTTAAATGAGTATATATAGAAAGTGTATGACGTTTTTCTTTAAAACAAAAATTTTGGCGGTTGTGAATGGCTTACATGGATAGATCATATCGTATTGGTTTTGGAGGTGGCCTGACCACAGCAATTAAGTACCTTTTAATTGCCAATGGAGTGGTTTTTATTTTGCAAATGCT
>JAJDAE010000024.1 GCA_029262035.1 Candidatus Zhuqueibacterota bacterium | reverse complement strand
ACATCCAGGCTTTCTCTTCTTTTTTTGACATTTCCCTTAATAACAAAATTAAAAGGAGTTCGTAAAATTTCCATCCCGGATTTATAATGGCCTTGAACCACGCCACGATATTTACCGGGACGTAAACCTGAAGCTGTATAGGTTAAAAGATTATCCGTTATTTCAGCATATCTGGTTACATTATTATCGCCAATAAATAGATTGATGCTTTGAACCTCAACCTCCTCATTTTCAGGAGGAATAAATGACAGAGCCACTAGAACTTCATCTTCAGTTCCAAACTCTTCACCGGGCTCCGGACTCAAAATAAGTATGGGAGCGTCGTCATCGGTAAGCAAAACAGTTTCTTCTTGTTCCGGCTCGGAGTCAGATTGAGTACTCTGCCCCACATTAGGTGCGGGCAGAACAGCCGGACTTACAGGCAGTGCAGGCTGCGGTTGCTGACGGGCACCGGAAGATGCAACTGCCACCGTAACAGGGTTGCCATAAGGGTTCGCCCCCGGATAAGTTATTGCCTGTTGGTCTTCCAAAAGCGCAAGGATAAAATATTCCAAAGTAGGGCCTGAAAATAGACTTGGCGCCAGTTCGCCCCAGTATCCGGTCGCCCCTTCTTCCATTTCAATGAATTGATATGAACTTTGACCATAACCTTTATAATAAAGGCGCATAAATGCAACCCGGGATGTTGCGCCGTCCAATCGGGCTTCAATAACCAGCGTCTCATTCCCTCGCAGCGAATTAACCTGGTTATGTATGATAATTGGTTTTAAATTTAACCCTTCATTTTCTCCGGATGCAAATACGATTCCCCCAATCGTAACCAAAAGGTGTAGTGCAATCATAAAAATTCTATTCGTCATATGTGCTCCACATGTTTTATTTAGGGGTTATTCAAAATCGATGATTAGTGACTTTTTGTTGCCGTCGGCATCTTCAAATTCTATTTCCAGTGATTCTTTCTCACCTTCATCAGACAGATTAAAAATATCATTGGGATCGCCTTGCATTCTTTGAGGTGGCGTATTGGGGGTTAATCTTGCCATTTCATTTGCGCCCAATAACATTGTCCCAAATTGATTAACAAGTTCCATTAAACCTTCCTGACAAAAAACCAAAAATTGACCATCGGTAACAAGGCAATTAAACTCAGTTCCTTTCACTGTTGCAACTCCGGAGGGCGACTCCACCCGCATTCGGGTATTTTGTTTTGTCACTTTTGCCCAAATTTCCCCAAAGCCAATTTTTATCTGCTTTATTATACTGTTATTTTCTCTCTTACCATTAATAGTCACATTTGAATTCGCCCGTACCTTCAACAGCGATTTGTCATCTGTAAACACCAGGGCTGCAAGAGAGTTCTTTCCTGTGCGCACAACTTCGCCTGAACCGAGGCGGTGCCCACGCCCGGTATTTTGCCAGGAACGGCTACCGCTTTTATTAATCTGCACTTTGCCGGCAGTCTTTAAAACAAGGGCTACATCTTTATCTTCGGCCCCTGTAACTACCGAAAAAAAACAGACACTAAAAGCCAGCACTACTATAGTCATCAATTTATTCATTTTTTCCTCGAAAATTTAATTAACAATTCTGTATCCGGAATACTTTTCACTCAACTTACTCAACCTCTGTAAAATATCCGGCAATGTGACTTCTTCACCCTTAAACACCATTCGTTTTGGCCGATAACTTTCAAGCTGACCACCTTCGCCAAAAACATCATCGTAATCTGCGCCAAGAAAATTTCTGAGAATAAACTCATATTGCTCCAGGCCACCGCCTACTTGATCTAAACGCGCTATACGGAAACAGAAAATCTCGCTCTCAAGGGGGATGGTACCGCTGGTACTGGAGGCAAATGCTATCACCCGCCAGTAATATGTTTTACCCGGTCGAAAAACCAAACGTTCGCCACTGGAAGGATACTGAAATGAAGTAAGTGCCAACGGCTCTGGGGTTCGTCCTTCAAAAAAGTTATCTCTAATATCATTAGAAACGCTAAAAAAGTTATTGTCAGAATTAACATAAAATTCTTTCCTAAACCTCGGCTCCTGGTCCAGTGAGCTTTCGGGGTCTTCACCAACTTTAGCTTCGGCAATAATGACCCGAAAGGCGTTGAAATCCGCTTTCCAGTGAAACTGCGGCACCGTTACAAAAATCTCATCACAATCATCTCTACGGCCTGCCGGGCGTCCGGGGCCGATAAGATCAAGTTTGCCGGGATTTGAAATATCCATATCAATAGTAGTGAGAGGGACAGGAGGCGCATCTGGCGTTAAATCTCTCACCTCAACCTGCAGCGTATAACGCCCGGTAGGTAATTTACCCCGAGATAATATATTTTGAACCAACTCTTCCCCGGCATCAGTGATGGACCCAGCCTCATCGAGCCCGAATGGGCCATCTGAGAAAAGATCACGGTTAGTCAGGTCTAATGGTTGATTCATTGAAACATCAAATGGTTGAGTCTCTGCTCCGGAATACAATTCGATGCTACCGTCTTTAATCATACTTAAGCGTAAGAGAATTGACCGCGTGGTAGGCTGTTGGTTTCCTACATTGATCATAATTCTAAAAAATACAGGCTGGTTTCTACCGCTATTCACATCTAAACCCGAAAGAAAAAATACTTCAAGGTTCCGATTGATGAGATTTGCTTGTACATTAACTTGCGCCTGCGCTTTTTCGGTGTGAATAAAACACAACCCCAGAATGACAGCACAAACAATGGTAATAACTTTCTTAGATTTCATCAATCCTCCTCATATCAAAAATTTGTATACACTTTATACTATAAAAATGCACCTGTCTCATGTTAGCACAATTTAATAGTACTACCTCAGACAAGGCAATTATGAAGAAACATCTTTAGCTCTCTCACCCCTAACTGAATAAAGGTGAATACTTAATTTAAAAATAGAAAACCGGGTTAATAATTGGGGTGAAGTGTCCTGAAAAATACAAGAAACACGTCCCAAAAGATAAATCCAAATACCCGCCATGCAATAACTATGCCTATGAAAGAATACATTGGTTGATTGATAAACTGAGTAAATCGGTAGGCTGTTTTTTCAGACATAAAGAGAGTTACAACTGCACTGCCGTCTAAAGGGGGAAAGGGAAAAAGATTAAAAATAAATAAGATCATATTCAATGCGAATAAGACGCTAAGCAATTTTGCAAGTCCAACAAATCCTGCATTACCGGCGATGACAATCCTGGTCAGCTGAAAACTGTTGTTTGCAAAAAGCTGCTCTGCGGTTGGCGTTAAAAAAAAATCACTTGCTAAGCCTATTTTTATTAAGATAAATGTAAAGACAAAAATGGCAAGGTTGGCCGCAGGGCCGGCAGCAGCCATCCACGCAGCGCGGCGTGGATAACGAGCAGCCCAGTTTGGGTCATAAGGCGCTGTTGCCCAACCGATCATCCAGCCCATCCAAATAAATGAGAGAAGGGGCGCCACAACTGTACCAAACGGTGAACGCTCAATATGCGGTAGCGGGTTTAGCGTAACCTGGCCGCCGAGATAGGCCGTCAAATCGCCACCCCTCATTGCAGCATACGCATGCGCCGCTTCGTGGGCTGTAAAAGAGAACAGAAATGCAACATACCAAATCAGCATGTCGGGGAAATTTATTTGCTCTAACATATCACCTGAATATTTAGAATGAGCTAAAATGTCTAAAGTGAACTAAAATTCTTAAATGGTTTTATTCTTCTGAAAGTTCATTTTACTGAGCTTCATGACTTATCAGCCCGGATTACCATTTTCAATTGGTAGCACGATCTTAAGCGTTGCACCCTTGCCGGGCTCACTTTCAACTCCGATGGAACCATTGTGTTTTTCAATGATGTTGTAACTTATGGATAAACCCAAACCTGTCCCCACGCCAACACCCTTGGTAGTAAAACCCGGATCAAAAATTTTATCAACTTTATCGGCAGGAATACCTTTACCCGAATCAGAAATTTTAATCTCAACCTGATTATTTTTGGCGCTTGTTTCTATTTTAATTTCCCCCTTATCTTCAATTGCCTGGGACGCATTCATCAAAAGGTTCATAAACACCTGGTTTAGCTGATTCGGGAAGCACTCAATCATGGGCAAATCACCATAATTTTTTGCAACTTCAATCCTATTTTTTATTTGATGATGCAGCAAAGTCAGCGTGCTGTCGAGGCCTTCATGAATATCAGCTTTTTGCAACTCAGCTTCATCAAGCCGGGCAAAATTCTTCAAACTCCTCACAATTTTTGTAACCCGTTGGCTGGCAACATTTGCAATTTCATTATTTTGCTCAAGAGCATAGATAGCTTTTTGAAACTGCTTGCTTTCTTGTAATTCACCAGATGAAAGATTTTCGCTAAGACATCCTTTAATCTTAACAATGCAGCGCTTTGAAACGTCTGCCGCACTAACCACCGCGCCGACCGGATTATTGACTTCGTGCGCAACGCCGGCCACAAGATTCCCGAGCGAGGCCATCTTCTCTTTCAGTACCAATTGATTCTGTGTTTCCTGGAGTTGCTCAAGCGCCGTCTCAAGCTGGCCATTTTTACTTTGAAGAGCAACGGTACGCTCCGTAACTTTTTTCTCAAGCTCCTGGCTGTATTCTTCAAGTTTTTCTTGGTGGCTAAAAAATCTTCTTTCAAGAATATAGCCCAATGTCAAAATAAAAATAAGCACGCCCCAATGCGAAAGAAAAATTTCGGTATCTAAAATACCTAGTCCTGCCAAAATATCATGCAAACCGATAAGACCGAAAACGACAAAACCGGCAATCAAAATTTTGGCCTCATGGTCTCCTGTAAATGCAGCCACAACCCCAATGATAAAAGCTCCGGTTATCGTAAACATAAACAGAAAAAGAAAGTAGTTTTGTGAAAGCGGTAAAGGAAGAATGCCGATTAGATCCAAACAAACCAAAACGATTGCCAAGACCAAATGCGCTGTCCAGAACCAACGAATCATTTTTCGCATTTTATGTTTAATTATTTGTTCAAAAAAAGCAAACAGGCCAACCGGGAAAAAGACAAATGATACCAATCCCAAATAATAACGCACCTGTTCATCAATAACAAATTGTGAAGGGCGGTCTTTCAGCACATAAAAAAATCCAATAGAGATAACGAACAAGGCGAAACTCAGAATGTAGTAGTCTTTACGCTTAAATCTTCTCAAAAAAATAATGAAAGCTAATGCACCGATCAGAATAAACACAATGCCCAGCAAAGAACTGCCGATATCCCGGGTAATCTGTCCGATCAACATTGGGTATTGACTACCCAACATTACATAATCATCCCTGGTATGAATGCCATGAAACTCGGGAAAGTTGGAAAAAATTCGAAAATAAATGGTTTTACCAAGTTGCCCGGGCGTCAATTGCAAAAAGTTTCGATTAAAGCTAACATACTGATTAATCTTTGCTGGCCTCATTTCACCGGATTCGTAAATAAGCTCCCTGTCAATATAAGTTTGAAATGCAAGATGGACATAGGGAAGATAAAGAACAGGGAATTTAAGTTCTGCAGCGGGAAGTTTTACAGCGAGCCACAAGAAAAATTCATTATTACTTTTTCCACTAGGCCGGTGTATTGACTCTGCCAGATGCCATCCAGGCTCTTGCGGCTCTGTCTTCAGCCATACCAGTGTGCCGGTAGAATCAACCGGGGAATCGCCCCAGCGGTAAAACCAACCATCAGTTATTTCGATGGGCTGAGATAAATCTGGCTCTGTAGCACCAAGATTTGCTATCGAGGTAAGAACAAAAAAATACAACAAATTTTTTAGAAATATATTTTTCAAACTTTTACTACTTCTAATACTAATTCGCCTTTAATATAAGTAATTTAAAGATTATAAAATGCTCAACTATTTTTCAGCAGAAATCCGTTTGCCTAACCGGACAGGTTGTCCCTTTTTGCGGATGCGCATGTTAATCAATTCAATAAAAAGTGAAAAGAAAACCGCGAAATAAATATAGCCTTTAGGAATGTGTTGGTGCAGTCCATCTAAAATAAGCATGAAGCCGATGAGCAGTAAAAACGACAAGGCCAGTACTTCGAACGTGGGATGTGCCGCGATAAACGCACTGATTTTCCCGGCAAAGGCCATCATTATTATAAGCGCAATAATCACGGCAATTACCATAATGACGATTTCCTGGGTTAAGCCGACGGCGGTAAGAATGGAATCAAATGAAAAAATAACGTCCATCACGATGATTTGGAGAATAACCTGAGAGATGGTGGCTTTTGTTTTTGATGCATGCTCGCCGTGGCTTGCACCCTCCATTTTGTGATGTATTTCTGTGGTACTTTTCCCCAACAAAAACAACCCTCCGAGAGCAAGAATAAGATCGCGTCCGCTGGCCTCAAACCCCAAAATCGTAAATATTGGTTTTGAAAATCCAATAATCCATGTTATGCTGAGCAGAAGCAAAATTCTAAAAATGAGCGCGAGAGCAAGCCCGGTGAGCCGTGCTTTGTTTTGCTGCAAAGTCGGCAGTTTATTCGATAAAATTGAAATAAAAATTATGTTGTCCACGCCCAGAACAATTTCGAGAAAGGTCAGGGTCGCTAAGGCAATCCAGGTTTCGGTTTGTAAAAAAATTTCCATAAGTTCTGATTCCTGTTAATTCAACTAAGAAAACATATAATTGCTGTTGAACAATTCGATTTCAAATTATAATAATAAAAAAACAAAGTTACAATTTTAAAAGGGGAGTCTTTGGGGGAGGAATTACCTCATGAAAAATATAACCGGGGCAAATCGTAAAAGCTGACGTTGCCTTATAATTTATCGGGCCCAATCTACCAAAAAGGGAGGATAAGTTATGGGTATCCAGTCAAAGCGTCAGCATCTTCAAACAATTCGCCACCGGTATAAATATGCCACCTGGTTATTAAATACAGCTGGCAAAAGAAAAGCTAAAATCAAAAAAGTACACGACAAACCTAAAACACCCTTTCACAGATTAATGGAATCAGAGCATATTAATAACCAAACCAAGATGTACCTCAGATAACACTTTGGTTTTATTATTAGGAAACGGGGTGCTCTCTTTGAGTTTCGACTTAGATTCAAAGAACCGATCAATGTTCCTTGTTAATAAAACTCGAATAGTAAATTCACTTGAAGGTACAGAATTGTCAATTTATTCAAATCTACATTAAAAGGACATGAAGGCCGGGATCGCTGAATTCATCATGCAGATTGTAGTTTATGCCGCAGTTGATTCAACTTCAATTAGGTGAGACATAAGGTGGGAGCAGAAACATTGCATTTTGTTACATCTGAATCAAATTGGAATCAGGCCACTTTTGTTTAAACTGCTGAGTTGCCTCTTTCATTCGAAATGGCATTTTAAATGATTTGTAGGCTCTTATCAAGATAGCTTCTACTTCTTCAGAAGTAACTTCAGGGTTTGCATTTGCAAAACGATTCCATTTAATTATAAATCCTGCTACGAAACCTTGCTTGAACAGGGAGAGCATACCAGTAATTTGGCGATTGACATACGCAGCAAATTCATCCGTCTTTACATTTTCTGTCTTTGTCGGTTGCGAACCATGCAAAACGAAACTAGTCTGGTTTAAAATGGGCGCATCTTTGCTCGCTGGCAGCCTTTGTAATTCAATGCCTGTTAATTCCATGACTATATCGTTTCGGCTCAGTCTTCGAAGGTCACGAACTTCAATCTGAGCGCTTTCCGGTAACGTAAAAACTTCACCATTAAAACTGTTTATTTTTGCGGTTCCACCTCTTCCAGTACGTATAGTCTCTCGTTCTTTTAGAGTCCGGCTTTCATTCAAAGGTTTCCAGGCAGTTTGATTTGCCTCCCTAACTTCGACATCACCAGCAATAGAACGGACTTGACAATACGGATCCTGGGCATACAAAGAACATGTCAGAAACAAAAAAATCATAGCATTTATAATTCGCATTTTTGTTCTCCTTAATTAATTTCCTGATTGACTGTTTTGATAGAATCGATAATTCTCACCCACCCACCTGCTAAACCATTTTGATCAATTCCCAAATATTGATAGAGGTGCAGTGCTTGAAGTTGCGCTTCCTCAAATGACAAATCCAACCTTGTCAATTCAACTGGTATGAATAATTGCGATTGGTGAACACCATTTTGTCGAACAATATATCTTTGTAGATTTCCACCCACAGACACCACTTCGGGAAATATGTGGGCACTATCAAACATAATCAAAATATGCCCCTCTGGACTATCCGGGGGGAAAACCTCAATAAATGCTGTTTGAATGCCCACACTTTCAAGCAATGAAGCCATCAAAATCGTTAAATCTTCGCAATCACCGCTTTTCAAGTCCATGGTTTCAGTTGCATACTGGACTCTGTCTTGCCGTGCCCCGGCAGGGATGGGATCGTTAATATAGCGAAAAGATTCCTTAAGATATTGGTAAAAATATTTTGCTATATTTACGGGGGACAAAATATCATGATTGATACCATTATCTGCAAGAATTTCTCGCGCACGTTCAATAATCTCCACATGATTAGCCTGTACAAAATATCTCAAGTCATCGCTGTTGCCAGACCAATCATGAGTATCTTTCATTTCAAATGAGAATTGGCGATTCAATATTTGTCTGCCGCGCTGGAAAGCGGTAACTTCGATATTATAATTATACGCGCCTGCCGGTAAGGATTGCACTCCCAAAGGAACAGGAAACTCTACAAATGAACTTTCTGAACTTTCCAGCACAGCCCCTTTTACCATTGAAGGTAAACCCTCTCCTGCTAATTTAATGTTAACTTCGAGATGCTTATTCGTTTGATTTAAAAGTTTTACCCTTAGAAGCCATTGTGGATTGTAGCCTGCTAACCGGTAGGGATACAACGTCAAAGTTGTGGGTTGAATAGCCTCAAGACTGATTAGTTCCTTTGAACTTTCCGGGGTGAAAGAAACAGAAAATTTTAAGTCTGTATTTTTAATATCATAAGATACATATGCATCAAGACCTTTAATATACCCACCAATTCCAAAAATTGCTCCTGCTGTGTCAGTTTCCCGCTCCAGGTTGAAAGCGGCAGTTAAGTCAAAATTTCCTAAAAACTTAGTGTTAGCGGCAAATTGAAAATCCTTTTCGCCTTCCCTGGAACGATTACTTACAGCAAGAGACAAGGATTCCAGCGCCTGCCACCGCAGAGCCAGCATTGGTATTATTGTGTTACTTTCGTTTTCCTGCCAAAATCGAACCGTAGAATCCGATTTCCTATCTGAATCTATAAAAGTACGGTTTTTATAGCGCACAATAGGAGGTGATAAAAAGCCGACACTCAAATTGTTACCCAAAGCATGAAAAAATCCCATTCTATATCCAAGCGTTATATTCTGAGTGTCCCCAAATTGAAGGTTCGTTGTTCCATTATCACCGAAAAAATTAATTTCTTCAGATTCAATAATACCTTCGAGTTGTTGACCCCATTTAATACCATTTCTATTATGACCAAGGCTTAAAAGGAAGGTTTGCTTATTTTGGTTAATTCGTGCGAACCCAGGCATTAGATTTTTGACGGACTCTCCGGTAAGTACATATCCCGCCAAACCAAGAGCCGTCCCGACTGAAACTGGATTCGATAACGAAACAAGGTATGCACTTTGAGCCTGACTGTGTAATTCTCCATTGAAACGAAAAAAAGAACGCGATGCTAGAAGTGCCGGGTTACCAACCGGGGCATAGGGTTCAGATATATCAACCAGACCTCTGTCAAAAGCATGAGATCGGGCTGATTGAATAGTTTGAGCGTATAAGTTTGACAAATACGGAAAGAACAAAAATAACCCCAAAAGAAAAAAATAATTAATCATTAGTACAGGCTGACAATGTTAAGTTTCCAGATATTCTTCCTATCACTGAATTTCGGTGAATCAGTTCTCTCTATGAAATAGTCTACTTTCAATCTAAGTGAATTCCATATTTGCCATGCCATTGAGAACTTTAAATCACTAAGGACACGTTCCTTGAGGTTGGTGGACACAAAAGGTGAGTTAACAACGCCTGAAATTTTTAATTCAACATTGTCCAGAACTCCGTATCGTAATTGAGCCTCAGTAAACCAGGTCTGAACGCGTTGATTCGGCAACATAAAATCATAGTAGTCCGCACCATCGCTCCGCCACTCTCTGGCAAAATAGTTTGGCTGCACAGCAACTGTGCCTATGAACATATCTCGGGACAAAAGCGGTCCGTGTAATTGGTTGAATGAATTGATGTCATACCATCCGAAGCGGTGCTCGAGATGTTTCGAATAACGGTAATTGGCAAAGTTCAATACAAATGAGTTGCGCCAGGAAATCCGATTGTTCCATTGTGCGTTTTGGTCGCTCTTTCCCCATCTTCTGTCCACATCAGTTCGCCATGCGATTTCCAGCCAATCAAACAAGCCGTATTGGGTGGTGACATGAAATTGCAATGCCTGATTTTTTTCGAGAGATGATGAGTAAATATCATCCAATTGACGTTCATTCCTGTATCTTTCATTCTTAACAAGCATCTCCATTCTGAAATGCAAACTATGGAGAGGCAACCTATTGCCAAAGTCATCATTCCAATTTGCCAAAAAGCTGTCCCCTGTGGGGGCGTCCACATTCCAGAGTTGATGAAATGCATAGCGGACTTCCCCTTTTCTAAAAAAATTCTTAGTCACAATTGAATTAATAGATTGCCCAACATCAATTGGTTCCTGCTCATTCTCAAGATATTCATACTGAAACATCAGTCGATGTAATGAACTACGGGATGTGGCATAATCTATTCTCGGTGCAATCTCTATAGCATAGCTTGAGTTGGAGTCGAAATTTTGTGTATCGCTCTTGTGCCTTGGAACCACAGACAATCCAAGCGCAAGATCGTTCGTCAAACCATACCGAAAAACTAAATTCACAGAACTTTCTCTGGATTCAGTATCAGTTGGGGTATTTGCAATCTCTGAGCTGGTTAGCTTGGAGTCCTGACGAGCCAAGTCACCCGTCAGAGAAAGCATTTTCTGTCCTTTGCTGGGGAACAAAACACTATTTTCAAAAAGGCTACCCATAAATGGAGACTTTATATCCCCATAGTGCATCCAGAGGAGCGGCGTGCGATTCAACCTAAAAACTCCACCTTGTGAAATATAGGAAAGACCAAGCCCATATTTCGAATCCTTTAGTCTGGATAC
>JAJDAE010000230.1 GCA_029262035.1 Candidatus Zhuqueibacterota bacterium | reverse complement strand
ATTCTCCGCGCGGGAAAGGTATTTGATCATATAACAGCCGAATACGGTTGCCTTCAAGGTTATAAATTTTTACAGTTAGCAAAGGGTTCGAGGCTACATTGGATGCAATATCCACCTCAATTTTAAGCCCGGGTAATCCATCAATTTCATGATATGGCGAAAACGGGTTCGGTGTCAAGCGCAGATTTTTAACATCCAGCGGTTTGGATACTGCCAGCGCCACATACTCACCGGCATCCTGGATATTTGCAGAGACCTGGCCGCCGGACTCAGAACTGCCCATTAGTTCCCAAATACTCTCCCTGGGCTTCCACCTTGCGATGAAGCTGCGCTGACCCGTCGTGTTAATTGGGGCGGGCAACATAAGCAGTACCTGACCTTCAAAAGCCAAGCCCGTAGGTCCTATGACATAGGAAAGATCTGTCATGAAGTACTCAGCACGTCCTTTTTTTGCCGCAGCGATTTTGCTCTGGCTAACAAATAAATCTTTTCGAGATACCACTGAACTTCTTAAAATTTGTAATTGCAAACCACGATCATCAAAAAAGACTGCTTCCGTGGTTTCGTTAATTGGCGCAAAAACCTGAACAGTCAACTCACCGGTTATTCCGGTTGACGGTTCTTCAGCAGTTATTTTTAAATCTCCAAAATAGAGAGAATCTAACCCAAGGCAACCATCAGTGTCAATGCTTCCAGCCTTGGATGAAACATCCAGCGACCAAGTTGGATTTCCAATCACTACCGGGCGATTATTTTCATCTCTGGCAATCGCCTCATAGCAATGAGTTTCAAGGTACGATATACTCGGCCTCTCTGATTTATCTTTCCTTTGAATGACAACTGAAGCAACATTTTGTTCCTCCAAAGTAAAATTGATCCCTCGAATGGTATCTCTTTCAGCTACTTCAACTTGTGATAAATTGGGATCGTTGCGAAAGAGGGGAAACACTGGTCGCACATTGTAAAAATCGGCCGCTAAACTCAATCTGTACTTGCCGTCCGAGCCCGTTTTAGTGGAAGAAACCAAACCCGTGGCACCAAGAGGTGTCGCAGTAACAGTCACATTACCCATAACTCCACCGCCGGTCAAATTAGTTAGCGCTCCCTCTACAAAGCCGTACTTCCGATTTAATTCAATTTTAACTGTCGTATCGCCAGTTGCCGCTGTATTATTTTGTGAACTGAAATAACCTATTGAGCTCACGTTCAGATTATAAAATGAGCCTGGAGCAAGGTTCTCCACACTGAATTTACCGAGCATATCACCAAAAGCAATGCTGCGGTTTCCGGTTGCGTTCGATGCTTCAACACGTGCGCCCGGCACCGGGCTGCCGGTATCCCTATCCACCACTTCACCGGAGATCATTCCGGTTTTCTTTATTAGAAAGAAATCAATATTTGGTGAATCAACTGCGACATTTGTAACCGGCGCTGAGTTTGCATATTCATCATGGAAGGCAAATATTTGAAAGCTTGCACCGTTAATAACCGGTAAATTGCTGAAGCTATAACTGCCATCAAAACGGGTTATAACTTTGAAAAGCGTATCCCGGTCAGAAGAAAATGTTGCGGTTATATCAACATCCGGGATTGCTGAACTATCCGAAGCGTCAAATACCCGGCCGCTGATTGACCCATTGGCCGGGTACAAAACCAAATCCAACGTTGCTGCTTGTTTCTCCTGCAAAAAAAATTCCTGCCCCAAACCGTAGAAAGTAGACTTTTTTGCGCGTGCGGTAAGAGAGCCGGCAATAATTTTTTCCATCGTATATTTTCCGGAAAGATCAGTCAATACACGTCTTGTCTGCACTGCGTCTTTAATTTCAACAACGGCGCCTGCAACAGGGTCATTTTTAAAATCTCTGACAGTTCCTCTTAAAGAAGCAAAACTTTCCTCTAACCTGAAATTAATGCCCGCATGGAAATCACCATCGCCGACCACCAGAACTGTATCCTGTGCAAAGTATCCCGGCCTTTCTGCAGTAACACGATAAAGCCCGCCATTGAGGCAAAGCGCATAAAATCCCTGAGCATCAGAAACTGCGCTAAAAAGTGTATCACCCTGCGCAGAAATAATGACATCAGAAATCGCAAATCCGTTGACATCTACAACACGGCCAGAAATTTCACTGGTCAATGGCGACAGTGCCAGATTTAAATCAAGAATCTGACCGGCAGCCAAATCAACAATTGTTCGACCAGGCAGATGACATTCTTTTGTGAATTTAATTTGAAATCGTCCCGGTGCAATTTCAGTTTCAAACCTGCCATTTGCATCGGTGAGTAATACCAACTCTTCGCCGATTTGCACCTCTGCATCGGGCACGGGGGAGACACCATCGGTTACTTGTCCCCGTACAATTCCTGAAAGCGCCGTGAGTACAAAATTTTTGCCAGTTATAGTTTCACCAGATACTGTTGTTACTGCAAGTGGGCCGCTACTCTGGAAACCAAGCAAAAAAGCATCAAGCTGAAATAAGTTGCCCGGGGGAAGACTCAGCCGGTAATTCCCTTCATTGTCTGTTACCGTTACCCGAGAAGTATCGCCAACCGCAAAAACCCGCACGCCTATTGCCGGAGAGTTTGTTTCCGAATTAAATACCTGGCCTTCGACAAAACCGGCTTGTGTCAATTCAAAATTTTCTGTAATCGTTTGGCCTGCGGCAATATTGATATTCTTTGAAATACCAATAAAGTTGGTACTGGAAACTGTGAAAATGTAGTTTCCCGGAGGCAGACCCATCGAATAATTCCCTTGAAGGTTTGATACGGCCGTTTGAATTATATCATTTGAACCAATATCAAAAGCAAGAATTTCAACATTCTCGATACTCTGTCCATTAAAAAAGATGGAGCCATTTACCAGACCGCCGCTAAACATTTGAAACGGCGCTTGTACTTGTTGATTCTGCTCAAGACTTAATTCAAACCGTGCCGGCGAAGCATATAATCCTGGTGACTCTGCGAGGATTGACCATTCGCCCGGACCCAACTCAAAACGATATCCACCCTGGTTATTTGCGGTTGTCTTAAATAGAATGTCGTCTCTTCCGGCACTTAGGATTGCACCTTGTAAAGAGCGGCCATCATCTGCCAGACTCACAGTGCCGCTCACAAGATTTGTAGCGCTTTCAAGTTGAATTTGTGAAATATCCAAAGCCTGATCATTTTGTACTGAGAAAGTCTGGTATTCAGTTGTAACAAAACCAGCTTTCCTTGCCCGTATCGCCACAGCTCCGGGATTTACTGCAAATGTAAAAAAACCAAGGGCATCAGCATTTATTGTCTGTGTAAAACCCAATGCCTGAAGGTCAACTTTTGCATCAAAAATCCCCTCGCCAAGCTCACTGACGATCTGACCACTGATCGATGTTTGGCTTCGTTCCATCTGCACTTCAATTGTTAGATCGGAGTTTGGTCTAATTGAAAAAAAAGCCTCGTCAGTAATTAAAAAACCTTCACGCCTCGCCCGGAAACTGTAGTCTCCAACTGGCAGGATAGTCTCGGAAACGCCGGCGGAATCAGTCACGAATGGAATTAATAAATCAGAATCATTTTCATTTTTTACATCAATCTTTACACGCATCAAAGGTCCTTCATCAGAAGTCACAATAAAGGTAAGCAGGCTGGATGAAGATTGTTTTTCAAAGGACCGCTTCTCACTCGTTGCCAATGCTGTTTCATTTTCAGCCACAATACGCCAGTTGTATCGAGTATCGATTAGGAAGCCTTCTGAATCGAGTTCGATATTTGTATCGGTAGTTGTGCGGCTCCATACGATGTAGCTTATATTATTCCCCGCTACCGTGCGCTCCTCGAATAGAAAAAGTCTGTAGCGTGTTGCTTCTGCTACAGGTTGCCAACTAAAATTAATTTTATCACTGGTAACCACTGCATTGGCTAAAGGCTCCAAAAGCGCAGGGCTTTGAGATAGCAATGGTCTTGTAACCTGGAATGCAGATGGCGCAACGGGAGCCACATCTGTTGTAATTAAATCGCCATCAATACTGTAACTATTCAGAACCACCCAATTATATTCAATATTCGGCAACAAGGGAGGGATGTGTGCATTCACAAAATTACCGGAAGGGTCTTTTGCGCCATATTGAATAAAGCTCTCTGTCGTGATAAGTTGCCAGATAAGGTTAAGGCCGGTCAGGCCAACAATGTCACCATCTTCATTTCTGTCGATGGCTAGTGGGCCTTCTGAGAGCAGTAAAAAGTAATATGGCGAGCCTTGCACTGCATCCCAGCGGAATAGTGGTGCACCCTGATTCAAACTAATTGTTCCTAACGGACTGCGTGGTATTGGTGTAGACTTTGCCTGAACAATAATTTTAAATTCAACTGAAGTCTGGGTGGGGTCATCCTCCACAACCAAAATGCAATAGTAAACGCCAACAGTCAACCCTTCTTGAAATGGGTTTAAAATAAGGCTGCCGGTGCCGGTGGCTCTAATAGTGTTTGGATAAAAATTTACTAAATCCCGATTCCCCGGCCTGGTTCCGTACCGCAATCCACAACTTTTATTTGATGGCTCCCAAACTATCACTTCATCATCTTTTTCGTCGCCATCCAAAAACAGACCGTCTGGTACATTTTTAAGGATAATGTCTGCATTTTGGTTATGCAAATTTTGAGTCAGGCCGGCATTCACCGCACCCTGCTTCAAGCTTAGCGTTTTTGGTTGTGAGAAACAAATTTGGCTATACAGAAAACCCCATATAAGCGCAATGTTGAAAATGTACCTGAGCGGAAATCTGTATTTTCGGAAATTCATTTTTCCAGGGAATTAAAAATTATATGTGGTAGAAAATCTTAAAAAAGAGGAACTGTACAATCCCAGGATATAGTCGATTGTAAAATTGGAACCTATATTCATTGCCCCGCCCAACGAAAAAAATGGGAGGAGAAAAGTATCTTTATTGGAAACCTTTGGCTCAGAATCATCACCATCGATTGTCTCCTTAAATGTATTTCCTAAAAGAAAACCTGTTCCCAGTATAAGCTTTTTAATACCAATTCCTACCCGAAGCGAACTATTTAAATGAGCACCTTGGTAGATTGAACCGCTTTCTTCTTCCACCATCAGGCTGTCCGACTGCTGATAGGTTAGTCTGTATGCGAAATTATTAAAATATTTTGTATAAGTTGCAGAGGCAATATAATTACTCCAACTTGATGAAAAACCAAGGCTAATCAAACCAACCGATTCAAACTTCACACTTGGTACTGCAGTTACTTTTTTTTCAGTTTTTGTTAAATTATCCTCAACTAAAATATCTACGTCAAGCACCTCCTCATCACCACCGGCATCCAAGTTCAATGCACGAATACTATTATGCACCATTTTAAACGGACCAGTTAATTCCATTTTAAATGGGGCGGCATATACCACATCAAAACTTACGTCTCTGTTGGGGTGATAACCCAGGCCAAAACGAAAACGACTTGCATTACCTTCCCAATCCCCAGTGATGGTTGCAAACAGGCTATCGTATTGAATAAGGGCAGGGTCGTTAAAAGCGCGAGTATCGCCGCCAGCGCTTGATATAATAGCCTCTGGCTGAAAGGTGCCGCTAAAATTAAGATCACCATTAAAATTATCAAAAACAACGCCTGCTGACAATTCACGTGATATTTTCGTACCCACTCCGATGCTTGAGCTTTCCATCGTAAATTTCATATTAAAATTGCCGCTCACTGTTCCAAAAATGCGTTGGAGCTCATCCCCACCATCATCCAATGCAACAGCCAAAAACTCCATACCCGACATATTTAATTGATTTTCGATACGAAAGGGTTGATGGAATGAAGCGCCGATACCCAAAACTTCATTACCGTACATTACGGCGCCACCTTTTAAACCGCCGCGCATATCCAATTCACTATTTAGTTCCGCATCGGTTACAATATCAGATATGATTGCATCTTCAGGTGAATTATTTTCGGCAGCGTCAATTAACGCATCATTGATCTTCTTTTTGAGATCAAAAATTCCGCCGGGATCTATAATTAAAGGTGGAGACCAGTCTAATGTGAAAGAAAAGTTTCGGGCAAACCCAAGCCCGGCAGGATTTGAAGAAATAATTTCTGCATCGGAAAATAAAGTGCTGATGCTTCCCCCCATAGCATCAGCACGGGAACCCAAACCGGAAAAAAACTCTCCAGACCATTTGAGATTTATACCGATGATACCGCCGCTTAATCTATCAATGCGGCTGTTGCTATCATCTTGGGCAAACAGAACAGAGTAACAGAGAAGAAACGAAAGAAGCAAAACCACATGCTTGAGTTGATTTAATGAGGTATGCAAGGCTGCTAAGATATAAAGTAACTAAAATTATCCTGTACAGGTACTCGGATTAGGTTGCTTATTTCGTGTCTTAACTAAGTTGTTGAATCGTTTCCAAAATACCCTGTCCCAACACAAAGAAGCCTCAATACAATTAATTGAGGAAAAAAGAATTACACATATTTCAAAAACTATTTCTTGTCTTAAATTTATAAGGAAAATATAATCAATTGACCTAATATAGTCAAGAGAAAACTACAAACCCGCATTTTGCGAATAGTAGAGATTTCTTACTATCTGGAGGGATAAGTCGGAGATTCAGGAAATATTCAGCGTTTTTTTTGCTAATTTGCGAAAAAATAGATGACTTTACCAAAAATCAAATCTTGAAAAAGTCATCTATTGGGGAAGTTACTTTTGATTATTCAAAGGCATCCGCAACCTCTGTATTCTTGATTAATGAATTGACGGCATTTTGAGGCGAAACAACTTTCTCCCCGCAACACCATCAATTCAAAAATTCATTTAAGCCAACGAGCTATTCTCCCGCATATCTTTTCTTAAATTCATTTTTAGCCTTTTGTCGGGCGGCTTTCTCACTCGAGCTCATTTTACCAAGAAACCATTTGTGCAGCTCAGAATTTAAGATTTCATTCAACATTTTTTCGACTTCCCGCGCAGCTGAAGCTTTGCCGTGAGCCTTTCCATGAACAATCAATTCCTTAACTTCCGGAACAAATTCCATATAGAACCGATCTGCAACTTCATACATGCCATGCCACTGCGTATAATCCGGTCCCATCATTGAGGCGCCCATTCTGGCACGACGGCCTTCATGATGCCATAGGAAAAAATATGTCCATTCAATTTTGTCATCAAACGCAATATCGGCAGTTATTAAACCGGTGGCCTTTAACTTTTTCATGATGTTTGTAGTAGGTATACCGTATTTATGATTGTAAAGACCCACGACATCATCATACTGTTTGTAAAAATTCTGAACAAACTGTTTGGTGTGGCATTGAAAGCAAACGTCTTGCATGTTTTCACGACGCTCTTCCCAAGGCATGGTTTCTTTTCCTGCCTTAATCGCTTTTGCATCAACTTTTTCGGAGATCGGTGGACGCAGGGTCCAACTGATTCTCTCTCCTACATCGTGCGTTATTTCCTGGTTTGGCGTCGCGCTCATGTGGCAGGTTGCACAAGTTGGTGCGGAAATATAATCTACACCCACAACCCAAGGTTTCGCATCTAGATTCATTTCATCTTTGTGCGCTATATAACTGATACCGTGTTTAGATTCACGGTAAATTTCATACTGTGGATGATCCGGACCAAGATGGCATTTCCCACAATCATCCGGTTCGCGGGCTTGAGCAACAGAAAAATAATGGCGGTTGTGACAGGCACTACATGATCCCTTACTACCGTCAGGATTCAAACGACCGATTCCTGTATTTGGCCAAGTTTCCGGGTCGATCATCACGATGCCGTTCCGGTCTTTCATCACATTGCCATCTTCATCCTTGATAAAATCAACGATAGATCCGTGACATTGCTTACAGCCACTAGTTGCAACTGCATTCCCGAACAGAGTAGCATGTCCTTCAACAACTTCGGCAAGAACGTTATCCAGTGAGCCAAGTATTTTACCGGCATCAGCATGATGGCTTTTTTGAAATTCCGCAAACTCTTTTTTATGGCAGCGCGAACAATCTTTTGGCGACACGATGGTTGCAATTGTGTGTTTGTAATGTTGATAAGAATCAATGTCTTCATCTTCCGCCTGGTGACATTCGATACAACCGACGCCTTTTATTGCATGCTCGCTTTCCTTCCATTGAGCAACAGCGGTTGAAGCATTACTTTGTTGTGAATGGCACTCAACACATTTTTCATTTTCATCAGAGATGACAATTGCGGCTTTACTGCCAGGTATATGTTTCTTGCCTTCTATATAGCCAACGATCAAAAGCGCAGCTAATAAAAAGAAACTCAATACGGCAATAATGACTCGTTTTGTTTCTAAAGGTAGCATTGATTATCCTCCAAGATTCTATTAGTCTAAAATTATTTTTTCAAAATTTGTTTTCTAAATATCCAACTATCATAAAATTCATTAGACGAGCGCTTCCCAGACTGTAAAAATTAGAAATACAAAAAAACCGACCACACCAATCCAGAAACTTATATCCTTACCGGGAAACTTTTTCATGAAAATTCTGTCGATAAAAGGCCAGAAAAGAAGCATTCCCAGAAAAACCATGGTACCCATGACACCGACCGTCAAAGAAGTTAGTTTGAGCCAGCGGAAGGTTGCATAAAAAAACCATTCGGGCTTTATATGTTCAGGGGTTACGAGAGGATTAGCAGGATCTCCCATATGCGCCGGATAAATTAAAGCTAAAATAGTTAGAATAAATGTAAGGGTTAAGCCTACAATTACCTCAGTATAAAAATGATCCGGGAAGAAAGGAAAGGATTCTTCCTTTGCTCGCTCTTCCTCATTTCCCGTAGATGGTTGCCCGCTTTCCGGACTTAATGGTGTTACAGGAGCCGAAACACTTAACGACATCTGTACGGCTGGCTGGTTATCACCCTCAAACCGCATCTTGGTTACACCATGCAATCTAATTTGTACAACGTGCAATCCCAGAAGCATAACCATTGCTGTCGGTAGTACGCCGATATGCAGTACAAAGAAACGGGTCAAAGTGTTGTCACTGATTTCTTCACCACCCCGGATAAAACGTGCGATCATTTCGCCTATGAGCGGTGTAGCTTCAGCAACGTTTGTACCAACAACAGCTGCCCAATAAGAAATTTGTTCATATATTAATGAATAGCCGGTAAAACCAAACCCCAGGGTCGTCACCAAAATCCCCACGCCGATCATCCAGTTAAACTCTCGCGGCCTGCGGTACGCAGATGTGAAAAATACACGCATCATGTGCAGCATAAGCGTAAGCACCATTAGATGCGCAGACCATTTATGAACACTACGAATAAACCAACCGAATCGTATTTCGGTCGTTATGCGAACAACGCTTTCAAACGCTTCTGCCGGATGGGGGACGTAATAAAATGTTAAAACAATTCCGGTTATAGCCTGTATTACAAAAAGATATAACGGCGTGCCACCAATTGCATACCACCATCGCTTCAAATGATTGGGTATTGGCTCACTCGAAATCTCTTTTAAAAGATTTAAGTCAATCGGAAATGATTCATCGAACCATTCCTTAAATGCTTGTGACTTTGACATGTGATCTCCATGTTTAAATATGAAAAGTCAAAAAGTATGAACCCTGCCTTGGACCTGTTAACTATCCTTCACCAAAACAAAAACATTATCGTTTTCGTCCACCTCAACTTCATACTTATCAAGCGGTCGTGGTGGCGGACCCGACACTACATTGCCATTTACATCAAACACGCCATCATGACATGGGCAAAAAAAACGGGTATTCTCAGGCTCCCAGTACGACTTGCAACCCAGATGAGTACAAGTGGTTGAGATAGCCTTTAAACCTTCGTTCGTGTTCACAAGAAGCATTTCCCTACCTTGTAAATCCTTAAAAGTTTTGCCCTTATCTTTTGGGATATCTTTTAGTGAAGTAACTAATATTTTACGAAACCGGTCTTTTTTCTTGGCGGGTAAAAGAAACTGAAGGCCATAAACCGCACCGGTGCCATAACTGAGTGTTACCCCGACACCCATTAGGATTCTTTTAAAAAATCCACGTCGATTTACATCTTCTGAATTATTTTTATCAACCACGCAACCTCCCTTTTAATTCAAAATTACAAATTCTGTTTCAAACAAAAATATATTATAAAGATGATTGATTATTCGCGCAGTATAATAAGACAACCCTGTCTTATTATCAAGAAAAATTTCACACTTAATCAAAAAATTTACATCTAAAGCTGAGAAGTGCCTGTGTGACATTCACTACAAGCCATTTCTTGCCAAGCGCCATCAATATCAACAGGATGTTTAAACTCTACACCGTTAATACCAATGCTTTTAGTTTCTGAATCCTGTCCTTGTGAAAGAATAATGTGGCAGTTATTGCAATCGGTTGAAATAGCAAGGCCACTATCAGAAACAAGATTGCCGTTATGGCAACGATAACAACCCTGGCTGGTAAAATGCCCAATGTGATCCGGGTATTGATCCCACCGAACCTTCATTTCGGGGAAAAAATTCCTGCTATAAATATCCTGAACCGAAACGATCATTTTATCAATTGCATCTTTTCTACTTTCCAAGGCATCAGGGTATTCCTCCTTGTATGCATTTACAATTTGCTCTTTTATTGTTACCAAGGCAGAATCTTTGGTGGTGTATTCATCAATCAAAGCTTCAACTGCAATCCGCTTGGCACTGGGCAAACTTTGTTCAATATCTCCCGAAGCAATCGCCTTGTTAACAGCTTTACTTGGCGTTTGATAAATGTGTGCCGGCCGATTGTGACAATCAATACAATCCATTCTGCGGGGTTCATGATTTTTAATATCTTCCGGTTCGATAGGGTTTAGCTCGTTGAAATACTCCCGAACATTGCCTTCGTGATCTTTAATTTTTACCCAGGCTATTTCTTCTCTGCTTTCATCGGTTGCAATATAATTGATCTCATTGGCAATGTTCATATGCCAATGGATTCCTTGAGCCACTCCGGCTTCTTTACTACCACCACCCGTTTTTATAAGCATTCGTATTGACCATTCTGTGTTTTCTTCATCAACCATATAATGGTTAAATACTTTTTCCTGAGAACCATGAAATTTATCCGGCCAATGGCATTGCTCGCACGTTTCTCTGGCCGGCCGTAAGTTTTCAATCGGTGTGGGAATTGGTCTCGGATATAAATTTAGAGCAGCTGCATAAACCTGATATGCACCCGACAGCTTTGACTGTACATACCAACCTGCTCCATGCCCCACATGGCACTCTGCACAGGTTACTCGTGCGTGGGCAGAGTTCTTGTGTGCAACAGCTTCCGGTTCCATTACAACATGACAGGTTTCGCCACAAAAAGTCACAGACTCCGTAAACTCGTAAGCACGGTAGCTACCTACAGCTGTTGCAATAAGAAATATAATAGTACCTGAAATAAATATCATTGAAGCCAGGCGATGGGATGGTTTGCCTAAATCTATATAAAAGGAACGTGGCTTTTCGCCATTTTCAACTTTTGCCAGACGACGGCGTTCAAAATGCATTCCTACAGGAATAAAAACTAAACCCATGACCAATGCCGAGGGTAATATAATAAAAGCGATAATTCCGGAATAAGGCGCTAAGCCGCCGATAACAAGCTCATAACTCAACATTCCTAGAATGATTACAAAATTAACAATTGCTATAACTGCTCCAAACATACTGATTGGATTATATGCTGAACTGGGAAAGCGTCTTATCATTTTTTTCCTTATGTGGTTAATTTAATCAAATACAACTCTGGTCATTTAAAGAAAACTTTTTTCTATTGCCAGTATTTTGTCAAAAATTTATCAATATTCTTGTTAATTACTCTTCTTTCTTTTGCATTTTCGTGTAACGTAGAGAGACTATTAATAAAACCAGGCCCACTGCAAGAAATAATATTATCCGGAAAGCAGCTCCGACTCTGGCCAAATCCACAAAAAATACGTGTAAAACAGTAGCAAAAATTGTAAGAATTGCCATCCAGCGATACTTAACATTGTGTAGTAAATGACTCATTGCAAAATAAAATAACGCAGCGATGAGCCAGGAAAGCCCGACAAAGTTAACAGGCACTGCATGGAAAAGACCATACAGAACCACCACAAAAGCAGAAAAAAGGTAGGCATTCCGCATCTTTTCAGTTTTTAGTTCCAGCCGTTCTTTTTGCCAGTTTAATATTCTTGCGCTGACCAACGCAACAATTCCATAGCTCAAATTGACAAAATTGCTGGATTCCATAATTCCCCAATAAGCCAGTAGAATTCCAAGAAAAATCATGAAATTGACAACAATAATAATTCTTGAGTGGAACCATAAGGCAGTGGAGATAACCAACAAACTTTGCCAACTCAACCAGATAATATAATCAGGTGCATTAAATTGTGTTAAAATCGAAATACTTAACGCAAGATAACCAAAACATGAATAAACAGCGGCAGGATATTTACTATTATGGCGAAGCCAATTCAGAGCTGCCATAATTATAAAAAAGATGCCAATGGCAAAACTCATTAAGGCCAGATTAGTTTTATAAAATATTTGTACCGACAATAAACCGATGGCAAAAAATCCAATACTATTTAGAGATGTAATTGTGAATTCAGCGGTGGTGGAAATAATTTCTTTTTTTCTAAAAAGATTTGCCAATGAAAAGATCGTAAAGTACACAAACAAATAAATAAAATTGTTCTGGTGCTCCACAACTGCCTGAATAGGTTTCCCCAATAACGGATTATTAACCATCCATATTAAATGACTTAAATAAGCTAAAACAGTACTAAGCCATAGAATTCTCGGCCAATTAAACCTAATTAAAACGTAAGCACTTGCTATCGCTGTAAAAGAAATCAATAAAAAAACAATGGGAGTAGAATCACTGAGCAATGCGGTGATATAGCCCAGTAAAACAGCAACCGCCGAAAGCAATTCGCTCCGACGCCGCACCGCCTGATGAAATATTAAAACCGAAGCAATAACTGCAAAAGCTATTCCAATCGTTTTGTTGGACAATACCGGATTGCTATTAAAAAAATGTAATCGCACTGTAACGTAGTAGCCAAGAATAAGACCGCTGCCAAAAAGTACTTTGGATAGATATTGGTAGGTTTTATCCCAGAATTTCGACAGTGTAAAGATGCCAGCGACTGAAAGGTATCCAACTAAACTTATCAGAAGCGGTGAAACGGAAGAGAAAGGATAGCTAACCAGAAAAGCTATTCCTAACATAAGAACAATTGCACCTACTTGGGCAAGCCAGTATTCGCCAATTCTGAATTCAAGAGATTCTTTCTTTGCTGTACTGTCACTGACTGTTAAGGTTTCCCGGGAAGCTTTCTCTTCCCCACCTTCTATTGTTGAAGCAGGTGGTCCTAGTTCCAGGTAGTTCTCGATACGAGCGATTCGTTTCTGTAATTGTTGAAGTAATTCTTTGACTTCCTCTGAATTTGTGGGCATTAATTTATCACTCACCTTCAGTCTTAAATGGGTATTTTTTATCAATTTCTTTTATTTTCAGGTAAAGTCCTAATGCCAGAATCGATATAAGGATTATTGAGATGGCCAAACCTTTACGCCGGAATTGTAATTCATCAAGCGCTTCCCAACCCGCTTTTGTTGCTGCGTCGGTGAGTTTGATGCCTTCTCCGGTTGATTCTTTAATTTGATCGACTGACAAGCTATGTATTATGGTTCGGGATTTTATCAATGCGTCATCTGCATCATTGAGTTGAAATTTCGCTTCACTTACTTGCATGCCGGCTCTTTCCGCGACTGAAACCAAGCTATCTGCAAAATGAATTTTCCCTTTCAGGGAGTCGATCTCCCGCCGAATAGTTACCGCAGTCTCAAAACCCTTTGACCCATCTTCATGACAATCGATACACATACTCTGCTCGCCTGCCCCTATCATTTCATCGGTAGGGTGTTCGATGGCATGATTGCCATGACAGGCTTCACACTCGGGTAAATCCATGTCATCAAAAGCCATTTTGTGTGGACTTTTGATAAATAGTTCGCTGTTATTCAGATGGCATTGCCCACAAACAAATGCAACGGAAGGCGCTCCCGGCGGGCTTGCCCCATGATTACCATGACAGTCGTTACAAACCGGAGCTCCCTGATCGCCTTTCTCCAACAAGGCCTTACCATGCACGCTTGTGCTATAAAGTTCAACTTGATCTGTGGCAACACCATAATCTTTCATATACTCGGAATCCGCATGACATTTTCCGCAGGTCTTGACAATATTTGGTGGATAAACTGATGACCTGGCATCCTTTGCATTTCGAATACCATGGACACCGTGACAGTCTATACAAGTTGCAACTTTTGTATCTCCACGCTGAAGTCGTTGCCCATGAACGCTGGTTTTATATCGGGCAAACTGGTCAGTAGAAACTCGCGGGTTAAATTGTCGCATATAATTTGGCTCACTATGGCACTTGGCACATAACTGAGGAATTGCACTTCGCTCAGGAATGCCAATGTATCCCTTTGCAGGATCCATCGCGGCTTCGAGATCACCATCAAGACCCGCTTTAGGATCGCCACCATGGCAGGAAACACAAGAAAGTCCCAGCCGGTCATGAACATCTTGCTCCATTCCTGTTACCGGAACAGCGAGTTCATCACCCATTTCCAAATGGCAGGAAACACAACTATTCACGTTATCTGCTTGCTCGGGTGATTGGGAGAACAGAAAGCAAAACCAACCACCGCTCAAAACAAACAGATTAATTAGAAATATTTTTTTCGATTTCATAATTTTTCCTATTTAAAATGTTTGCGGAACAGCGTACGAGATAATTGACATGACCAGAATATAAACTATAGCAATAATTCCGAAGGCTCTGAGTAATTTACTGGTTTCTCCCAAAACGGCCTTCTTATCAAAAAATGGAACCAGAACTAACAATACACCAATAATTCCAAACCCCAAAACTCCTAACATTTCACCATCGAAAATTAATACTTTAGCCGGTATAAATTTTAATGTTTGAAACATAAAAACAAAATACCATTCCGGTTGAATGCCTGCCGGAGCCGGTGCGAAAGGATCAGCCTTTACGCCTAATTCCCAGGGAAAAATTGCAGCCACAGCGGCCAATACACCCAATGCAATTATCCAGCCCAGTACATCACGAAGCAGGAAGTTTGGAAAAAATTTCATTGATTTCAACGACGTTTTTTTGTTCTCAAATTGTGGCGGTACGCTCATGCCCTGCTTTTGTACTGCCCAAAGGTGAAATACCAAAATTAAGGTCGTTATCATCGGTAGAACCGCAACATGAAACCCAAAAAAGCGTGTCAATGTAGCACCGGTAACATCTTCCCCGCCTCGCAGAAATTTCAAAAGGAATTCACCTATAAAAGGAACAACGGCAACAATTTCAGTCCCTACTTTTGTTGCAAAAAAGGCCAATTCATTCCAGGGTAATAAGTATCCGGAAAAGCCAAACCCTAAAGAAAGTAGCAGCAAAACCACGCCGGTTACCCAGGTAAGTTCACGCGGCTTACGATAGGATTGCATAAAGAATACACTAAAGAGATGGATAAATGCAGCAGCAACCATAAGGTTGGCCGACCAACTGTGTATTGAACGGATAAGCCAGCCAAAGTGTACCTCAGTCATAATAAATTGCACGCTTTCGAATGCTGCTTCCGCAGTAGGGCGATAATAAAGCAGTAACATTATTCCGGTAAAAACCTGAATAATAAAAAAGAACAGCGTGATGCCACCAAAGTAATACCACAAGCTATGCCTGTGAATGGGGACTTCCTTTTTCTTAATTAAATACTCAATTGCACTTAGATCGTATCTGTCCTGCAACCAGGTTAAAACACGACCGGTACTTTCTGCTGGAATTTCTTTTTTCATTTTTATTGGCACCTGTTAATAATTATTCAATTTGAATTTATAATTATTGCTTAGACACCGCGACTTACAACAATATCTTCTCCGCGAATATCAACCTTAAAACTTTCTAATGGTCTTGGTGGCGGTCCCGCGATATTCTTTCCGGTCAAATCAAAATGACCGTTATGACAGGCACACCAAATATGTTTAAAATCGTTACGGTATTGCACAGTACAGTCCAGGTGCGTGCATATCGCAGAAAATGCAACGTATTTATCTGCCTGAGTACGAACCAAAATACCGGGCTTGCTTCCAAAACGAAAAACCTTACCTGCATTTAACTGGAGCTCGCCCATCTTACAGGCAACTACGCTATGCTGAGTAGCCTCCTCAACTTTGGGTGGAATAATAAAGTTGATAATTGGGATAAGGATTGAACCTACTGTACTCAACAATCCTCCCCCTAGTATAAAATTGACAACCTTACGTCGAGAGATTGTTTGGGGGTTATTTTCGGATGTCATCTGTAACCTCTTTCAATAAATAAATTTACTTTGCAAATCCCAAGATTCACATTTATTAATTATTGTTTCAGAAAGCCAAGTAAGTTAAATGGAATGATACTTAGATAAAGTTCGGATAATTAAACTTGTAGAACGATACACAAAAACTATGCCGCCCACGCCCATCAGCCCTAAACGCCTGTTTTAAATACATATAAGGCAACTCCAATAATAAGACCTTGTTATCCTCTTTTCTTAAAATTAAGAAAACCATTATCAGAAGTAAAAAAAGGGGGGATTTTATCTCCCCGACCAATTTCTTATTTAATATGCAATAATTTACCGGTTAATTGCATATTGCTCTTGAATGTAATTGAATAAAAATATAATCCGCTGCCGACAGGACTTCCTATCATATTTCTTCCTTGCCAGCTTATATGGTTTCGGCCAGCTTTTGCTGAGAGAGTCTGGGAGTAAATTTCATGGCCTAAAATATTCATGACTTTAAACTGAACAAGACTGGCTTCGGGCAGATTAAACTCGATATGCGCAGCGCCATTAAACGGGTTAGGATAATTTCCTAACAAAGAAAATTCAGGTTGAGGAGTGAGCTTCTTTGCTTGCTTCACCCCGGTTACCAAGCCTTCACGCTCAATAATTTTAATGGTTTGATTTATAGCAACATCGGTTATTAATTCACTTTCACCCGTTGGCCACACTACATTTACAGAGTCTATCATTTCAGCATTTGCCACACCAAAATGCAGTGGTAAAACACTTTGGCCTAAAAAATCAATGCCGTCATTTGAACGGTAGTATTTTTTCTCACCACAAGTTATACTTACCGTAGCACCAAAAGCATTACGATTTGAAACCGTACCTTCCAATTCAATTTTCAACCAATTTTTTGTTTGTGATTGATTTTCAAATAATTGCGGCATTGTCCACCAATTCCCAACAACCAGATCGAGGTCGCCATCGTCGTCGTAATCGAAAGTTACCAGGGAACGTGCCTCCTCACCTGTGTTTGCACCCGATACTTCAGAAACATTCCAGAAAAAGGCTTTACGAAAATTCGATTCTAAAATATCGCTTTCCAAAAGATTGTAGAAAAAGAAATTATTTCCCGGCTCACTTTCAAAACCGTTTACAACATAGAGGTCTAATCCGCCATCGTGGTCAAAATCGAAAAATTCTGTACCCCAGGCCCAGCCGGCATCACTTACACCAACGTCTTTGGCTTTATCAATAAATATACCGTTGCCTTGATTTTCAAATAACGGGCAATGAAATAGACTGGAAATATTAGTCAAATAAATATCAAATAAACCATCGTTGTTATAATCGCCAATATCTACACCCATCCCATTGCCCACATCCATTAGACCGAATTGCTCCGTGGCTTCAGCGAAAGTTTTGTCTCCGAGGTTTACATAAAACGTATTCGCTCCGAAGTCATTAACAACATACAAGTCCGGCAAACGATCATTATTTGCATCGATAGGTACAGATGACCAGGTAAATCCTGCATCCCCCAGTCCGGCGGCTTCTGTTACATCTGTAAAAATACCATCACCCAAGTTTTCATACAAAATGTTTTCGCCAAACCAGGCGCTTACATAAAGATCAAGATCCCCATCGAGATCATAATCCCACCAGCAAGCACTGGAATTGTGGTCATCCTCGCGGCCTTTCACACCCGCAGACTCAGTAATATCTGTAAATGTACGATTGCCATTATTATTATATAAAACATTGTAACCGTAATTTGTCAGAAATAAATCAGGATCGCCGTCGTTATCGTAATCACCCCAGGCAGCCCCAAACTGATTTCCCATACTGCCTTTTTCGGGGCTGGTTACACCGCCTCGAATATTCGCTCCCTCAGTTACCTCCGAAAAAGTGCCATTGCCATTATTGCTATAAAACCGATTCCAGGTTATTTCCTTCTGAGGGTCATAAGGGTCAGAGCCAACAATATAAACATCAAGATCGCCATCCAGATCATAGTCCGCGACTGCAATACCATTTGAGTGGATAGATTTATTTAAACCGGAGCGCTCAGTCACTGAGGTAAAAGACTGTCCCCAAATATTGGTAATATTAATTGTAAAAAGTATCAGGAATGATAAGTGAAATTTCATATTGTTTTTATTAAGAGTGGTTAAACAGTCATTTAACAAAAGGGTATGTATAGCGCCTACCTGATTTTTTAAAAATACAAAAAATTAAATCATATGCAATGGTAAAGATAGTTATTGCAAAGCTTAAGGATAATGTTACATTTAGCACATTAATTTTGATTAGCTATTTAGTTCTATGAGCGAGTATCTCACAATCCATCCGGAAAATCCGCAGAACCACCTTATTCAAAAGGCCGTGGCCATTTTAAAGCGCGGCGGCGTAATCGCTTATCCTACCGATTCCGGTTATGCCTTAGGCTGCCAAATTGGTGAAAAGCATCCCCTTGAAAAAATGCGGTCTATTCGCAAGCTAAAACAGACTCACAACTTCACTTTAATTTGTCGTTCGCTTTCCGATGTTGGAACCTATGCACGTTTCGGGACACCTATTTACAGGCTTCTAAAAGCCAATACACCCGGTGCATATACTTTTATTTTAAAGGCCACCCGTGAAGTCCCAAAACGGATATTGCAACCGAAAAGAAGGACGATTGGAGTTAGAGTTCCTGAACATATTATCAGTCAAACATTACTCAAAGTACTTGGTGAGCCATTGCTTTCAACAACCCTCATCTTGCCCACTCATGAACAGCCTATGAGTGACCCTGAAGAAATTTCTGATAACTTAAACGGAAGAATTGACTTAATTATTGATGGTGGTATTTCAGGCACAGAACCAACCACTGTAATTGAGTTAATGGATGATGAAATTAATATTGTCCGAAAGGGCAAAGGGGACATATCACCCTTTCTCTAGTTTATTAAGCCCAAACAAATTTAGATTTTTTTATAAAGCAAAAATCACCCCGATAGTAAACATCAATAAATTCATGTCAACCCGTTTTCTGGTCACAACAATTTCATTACCGTCCACAACTAACGAGTCTTTATCTAAATAGTCGGCGCTGCCGGTTTTAAGATAATTTACTCGTAAATCGAGAAACATCCCGCGTCTGCCCAAGCCGCCAATATATCCAATTCTACTTGGTTTTTTTAAAGATATCCAGGCTCCGGCACCAACACCATAAGTCATGAGAAATTGCGTGTCATCTCTAAGTGCAGCAAATCTAAAATTCGAATTCGTCGAAGTGGTAGTCGTGATCTGAGAGTTCATATTTTGGAAACCTAAAACAGTTTCGGCATAGGGACGGAAAAATCCGTTTTGCCGCTGCAGTCTTCCTAAGAAAGTAACCAGGAAAGTATTGCTGGTTGATTTAACCCGCGCACGATCGCCATCAAGTTCAAGATTCTTAGAAGCACTGCCTAACAGTAGATAGGAAATCTGCGCTCCAATTTTAAATGGCTTATCTCTCCAACTATAAAGCATGTAACCGCCAAAACCGTAACCAAGCTTCCCCACTACATCTTTGTATTCTTGTTGTGGAGTACTTAATAAAAAATTAGTACCGGTGCTGAATTGTTGCGCAGATGCAGGGCGATAAATCACGGTTATAAACAAAATAGAGAAAAATATTTCTTTTAGATATTTTTGCATAATAATGACGCTCCTTGCCTGACGTATCTTCTTTAAATGAAAATTTAAACCGATTAAACTTAAACCCAAATTGAGCGATTCTCTTGGGGGTAGGTTTGTAGTACAAGCTTCAAGCTTGCTTGGGTTGGGACCACGCTAAAGCGTGTACTACGTAACTGGTACCCAACAGCAAATTAATTTCAGGCTAAATCGCTCAACATAGGTTAAAAGTTATTCAAAATACAACTAAAATAATAAAAAGAATGTTAAACTACTGTCTTTATTCCCACACTTATCAACATTTATACACAACTTATCCACATATTTCCCACAATCCAAAAACAAATACAAGTTCAATAAAAACAATAACTATGGCTTATAGGACAGATATATTGTGCGCTTTATTAACAAGTGTCGGAACATCTTGTGCTACATTATATTGTGTTAACACATATTAAGAATATACTATATACCGCAATTCTCTTTTTACTATTCCAATCCCAGCCAGCAACTGACCTCACGCCTCCAACCTTAAGACTTCAAGCGGCGGACGATCCAAAATACCACGGCTATTTAGCATACCAATCAAAACTGTTAAACCGGCAACAGTGAAAAGGACCAGAATAAATGGTAAAAAGGTGGGAATAAAAATTGAATCAAACGCAAAATAAGCCAATGCCCAACTGCAAATGTAAGATAAAAGCAAACCTGTGATCGCGGCAAAGCTTCCCAGAAACAAATACTCAATTGCCATTATTTTAGTAACCTGTTTTCGGGAAGCGCCTAAAGTGCGTAGCAGAATACTTTCATGCACCCGCTGAAAACGACTGGTTATTACCGCTGCTGTTAGAACGATCAACCCGGTAAAAATGCTGAAGAAAGCCATAAACCTGATAACAAAAGATATCTTTTCCAAAAAGCCATCAAGAGTACTCAAAACTAATGCCAAATCGATCATCGAAACATTTGGATGCATTTGGTTAATCTTTTTTTGTAGTTCAGCAGAGGTCTGCGTGTCCGGCGCTCTTGTTGCCAAAATATATATTTGAGGAGCGTAATTGAGTGCCCCTTCCGGAAACACGACCATAAAATTTGCCTGGATTCGCTGCCAGTCTACCTTTCGCAAACTGGCAATTTCGGTGGTTAGCGGCACACCTTGCACATCCCAAATAATAGTATCGCCGAGTTCTATTTTCAAATACTCTGCGGTGCCTTGGTCGAGTGAAATGGGAATAACCTCCAGATTTTCATCGACACGCTTTATCCAATTACCGGCCACAATTTTTTCAGATTCGAAGAGGCTGTCGCGATAGGTTGTTCTAAATTCCCAGCGGAGTAGTCCCTTGCTGCGTTTCCGGGTGCTGTCGCTGATAATGTCAAATATCGATTCACCATTAATTTCCTGCAAACGCATGGTTACCAGAGGCGCTTCCTGTAACAAGGGCAAATTCATAGATCGAATTTCTTCAATAACTTCATCTTTTTGATCCGGCTGAATATCAAATAAAATAAGATTAGGGCGATCACCACCGCCTACAAAGCTGACTTTCTCAAGAAGGGTATCATGGGATAAGTAGAGTGTGGTTATCAAAAACGTACCCAATCCTACGGATAACATTAAGATCAAGGTTTGATTATTAGGACGATACAAATTTGCCAGCCCCTGTCGCCATGTATAAGTCCAGGATTTTGGGAAAAACCTTTTACAGAAAAAAACAATAAACTTTGATACGCCGGCCAGAACTAAAAAAGCTGCGATGACAGCGACTGTGAACCAAATACCCATCATAAAATTCGCCGATTGTGAGATGGCAAAAAGTGTCATGCAAACTATAATTAAGGTATAAACAAGCCAGCGCAATACATCTCTTTTTGATTTCCGGGAAAAATCAAAGGAAGCACGCAGGGCAAGCAGGGGTGAGACGTTCCTGATCGAAAGCAACGGCAGGAGCCCAAATAAAAAGGAAAGTCCAAGTCCGATAAACACACCTTTTATAACCGCATCCCACGCAATAAAATACTCGATATCGACGGGTAAAAAATCACTAAATACATCCGGTAAAAATAACTGTATAAAAATACCCAATAGTGCGCCGGCAAACGAGCCGGCAAAAGCCATGAATCCAACCTGGATTAAATATATCCAAAAGGTCTGTTTCGACTTGGCGCCGAGACAACGTAGTACGGCCACGTCGTTCAACTTCTGTTTCACGTAAACATGAACCGCACTGCCAACGCCAATGCTGCCGAGAATTAACGCCACAAAGCCAACTAAATTTAAAAACCGGTACAAATTTTCCATCACCCGGCCGACGCGCTTTTTCCGGTTTTCTACGGTGTCTACCCGGATTCGGTTTTTATCCAGAAACGGCTTTAAGCCAGCCACCAGTTTTTTCACATCCGTTTCATCAGAAAACTTAAAATAGACCTGATAGGTTACAAGGCTGCCGCGTTGCAGTAATTGCGTCCGGTCGATATGTTCTGCCGGTAGATAAATACGCGGATTGAAAGTACTGGCAATCGGGGGTTGACTCGGGATATTCGTAAGCTTGGCAGCGATGGCAAATTTACTTTCGCCGATCCTAACGGTGTCGCCCGGTTGGGCATCGAACTGAATCATGAGCGCTTCATCGACCAACGCATTGGGGCCGGATTGATAAGATTTTAAGGCTGACTGCGGGTCAGCACCGATCTTGCCGTAAAACGGAAAGTCACCTTCCAAAGCGCGAATCTGCACCAA
>JAJDAE010000229.1 GCA_029262035.1 Candidatus Zhuqueibacterota bacterium | reverse complement strand
AACTGCATGACTCATCAATACAAAGCAGATGCTGGATATGATGAGCATCAAACTTTTTGATTTCATTTTCTTATCTCCTTCGTCTAAGCTAAAGACATTTGACATCAAACATCAACCTATGGTGTAAGTACGTGCAATATTGTTTTTTGAAGAGCAATTCATTTTTGTTAATGAATACGAAGGGGTTGAGTTTTAAGATTGCTTTGATTAAAAAATATATTTTTACGACCAGATATTTGATTACCCCCACGCGATACTTTACTGCACGTATTACGCAGAATATACTAAAGTTAGCTCTGAAATAGCAAGTGTTTTTTATGAATTCGCAATATTTCTCAATTGTATCTTCGTTTTTCAAAAAATGCTTTTCTGCGGTCTCGTCCAAGGTTGAAAGATGAACCCTTTTTAAAGAGATACGTCAAAATTATGGCGTCAATATTTTTAACTAGACCAAAAATAGACCGGCAGATAGGCGAGAAAATATAACACCAACGCGATGGCCTCACACACCAGAAGATACCAGGGCCACGGACCGAAATAATCTAAAATCGAGGCTGTTGGCGGCTTTCGTTGAATATAAAAATAGTTGGAGCCAAGCAGCCGGTTTAAGCCAAACATGCAAACTGTGTAAATTTGCATCCAGCCAAAAGCACGCCAAATGCTGCCGGTATCAGGGAAAAGTTTAAACGCCACCGTTACGAAAATAATGTAAACAACCAGTCCGGCGTGTACAAACCAATATTTTAGAAAAGTGAAATGCGGAAAGCCTTCGAAAAGATAGGGCGTTAAAATCGCCTGGAATGTACCTGCTAAAATCCAAAAATACATGATCTCATGAAATCCTTTTGATGGATTCCACAAAAGCAGTGGTGCGAACAAAGCCATTAAATTACAAAAATCCAGTGGCAGGTCAGTGGATTTGTCAAATTTGCTAAATCTAGTTTTGAGTGCAATCCAAACAATAACTATGGCGGAAAGCATAATTGCAAAGACTCGGTTGAGCCATAGCTTCTGCAAATCACTTAAAAATTGCTGAGAAATTATGGGCAATAAAATCGAAGCCGCAACAGTTATTACGAGCACCCAAATGTGTTGCTTTCCAAATAAAACAAAATCTTTGTTGTCTTTTATAAGGGGATCGCTCATTTATTTTCTCTGAAATTTTTTGATAGTTTAATTTGGAGCATAGATATGCAAAGAGAATTTAAGTAAATGTAAGGGCATAATCAACGGGAACATGGAAAGTGATAGTTAGTGAAATAGAAAATTACTTGATTCCTTTGAATTTAGTCGTTATTTTTTGTCATACTTCCCGTTTAAATTTTTCTGGATTTATGCTGATCACGGATGAAATTTTTCGAGCATTTCTTAATTGCGAATCCAAATCCTATTTTAGATTTTTAGGCGAGGTTGGCTCCCAATACGAACCCATTGTATGGGAAAAAAGACGTATTGATGATTTTAAACAAAAATGTTTAGTAAAATTATGTTCTAATTTTAAAGGCAATGAATGCCTATTAAGCGTACCATTTTCACAAATTCTCAAACTTAGCAAGTATCGCCTTGTAGGTGATTGCGTCCTACAGACACAAAGCCTTTTATCACACCTCAATGCATTGGAGCACCCAAACAATCCCGTTAAAGGAAAATATGGCTCTTTCATCCCGATTAGATTTTTTCCAAACGAGAAAATAACAAAATCCGATAAGCTTCTCTTAGCATTTGATGCTTTGGTCTTATACACTGCTTCCGGCAAGTTGCCTCAATTTGGGAAAATAATTCATGGCAATAAACAGCAGGTCGTAAAAGTTGATTTAGTTAGATTAATGGAAATGACCAGGGCCATAAATAGTAAAATTATCACACAGCAAACAAGTGCTACACCTCCCCAACTAATTCTGAACAGGCATTGTCCCGAATGTGAATTTCAAGCAGGATGTCGTGAGACTGCTATAGAAAAAGACGAACTTATGCTCCTTGCGGGCATGACTGAAAAGGAAAGAATGCGGCAACATAACAAGGGCATCTTCTCTGTCACACAACTCTCCTATACATTTCGAGCACGGAGACGACCAAAGCGTTTTGCCTCCAAGCCACAGAAATATTCTCCCGCACTGAGAGCACTCGCTATCCGAGAGCACAAAATCCACCTTTTTGGAAATCCTACCCTAAACTTAAAAGGTAATCCAGTTTTTTTAGATGTAGAAGGGATTCCAGATCAAGATTTCTATTATCTAATTGGATTGCGTATCAAAAACGGTTCCTCATACGCTCAACACTCTTTCTGGGCGAATGACAGACTCAATGAAAAGAGAATATGGGCTTCATGTCTTAGGGTTTTGGCAAAGGTTAAGGAGCCTCAATTGGTTCATTACGGAAGTTATGAGACAGTATTTTTGAAGAGGATGAATGAACGGTACCCAGAAATTATTCAAGATGCTGACTTCTTAAGCCAACTTGTCGTCCAATCGGTAAATCTCTTGTCAATAACTTATGCACAGATTTACTTTCCCACATACTCAAACGGCCTTAAAGAAATTGCCCAATACTTAGACTTCAAATGGTCGGATAACGGAGCCTCTGGCTTAAATGCCCTAATCTGGAGACTAAAGTGGGAGTTCTCTAAAGATTATGCTCTGAAACAGAAAATTATTACTTACAATGCTGAAGACTGCGAAGCATTGGAAAAGGTGACAAGCACTGTCGTTCAGCTATGTAAAAAACAGACTAACCTCTTAACATCAACCGATAATGGTGTCATTCATACAGACACTTTGAAAAAAGAGAGGCCCTTTCACTTTGGGAAAAATAATTTCTTAGTACCCGAACTGGAAGAAATCAATCAGGCTGCTTACTGGTACTATCAACGGGCCCAGGTCTATGTGAAGTCTAGCCAACGGCTGAGACGCATCTATTGGAAAAGCACCCAGTCTCGTCCTAAATTACTTCCTGTAAACAAAAGCATTGTATTGGAGGGGCGACCGTCATCCTGTTTTAAATGCAAATCAACAAAAATTTACAAGTATGGTCGGATGATTAAAATAGTCTATGATCTCAAATTCAGTCAAGCGGGAATGAAAAGATGGGTGGTGAAATACTTTTTTAATCGGTATATTTGCTGGGACTGCCGAGCTAGCTTTTACCTTGAACAAAGACCTTGGGCTCGAAGTAAATATGGTTCGGAATTGCGCTCCTATGTCATTTATCAAATCATAGAATTAAGACTTGCGCAGCGAGCCGTTGTTCATAGTCTAAATGAATTGTTTAGTTTTAGCCTAAACGTCGGCTCTATAAGTAAATTAAAAACAGACTCGGCGCAACTCTATAAAATCACGTATGAGGCAATTCTTAACAAAATAGTAACCGGCGAACTACTTCATGCAGACGAAACAAGAATTGATCTTATAGGAAAAGAGGGGTTTGTATGGGTAGTCACAAATATGGAAGAAGTAGCATATTTCTACACGGACACAAGAGAAGGTGATACGATTCAAGCCATGTTAAAAGACTTTCAAGGAGTTTTAGTATCTGACTTTTATGCTGTCTATGACGCAATTAAGTGTCCACAGCAAAAATGTTTGATTCACCTAATAAGGGATTTGAATGGAGATTTGCTTAAGCAACCGTATAATAAGGAGTTGAATGAAATAGTACAGGATTTTGCCTTGCTTCTAAAAGCTATAACCGTAACAGTTGACCGGTTTGGGTTGAAAACTTATTTTCTGCGAAAGCACAAAATTTCGGTTGAGCATTTCTATAAAAAACTTTCTAAGCGAAATTATGAGAGTGATATGGCAATTAATTACAAAAAGCGTTTTGGGAGGAACCGTGATAAACTTTTTACATTTCTTGACTATAATAATGTTCCCTGGAATAACAATAATGCGGAGCATGCTATAAAAGCGTTTGCTAGATTGCGCAATGTAATTGGAGGGACGAGTACCGATATAGGTATTCAAGAATATCTTAAACTATTAAGCATTTACGAAACTTGCAGATATAAGGGAATTAGTTTTTTAAGTTTTTTGCGATCTGGGAACAAAGACATTGATGCGTTTGAGAAGCAAGAAAGGTAAAAACCGGGGGCAAAACCACTAAAAGGTGGATTTCTCTCCCAAGCTCGCAATACCATCTGACATGCGTTCACCCGTGGATAATCAGATCGCCAAAGGATGTTAGAATGCTACCTAGGTCTCGCCAAGGTATTTATCGACGGCTTCACTCACTTTCCCATCCACGAGAGTTACGCTAATTTCATTAATAGCCTTCTTACTTATTTTTAAGAGTATTTTATTTTATACTTTCAAATTCCAAGATATTTACATAAATTTAAAGTTTTGCAAATTATTCTATGGAGATAAAATTATTATGGAAATCGGCATCGTAGGATTGCCCAATGTCGGCAAATCAACCCTGTTTAATGCGCTCACAAAAACACAAAATGCGGAGTCTGCTAATTACCCGTTTTGCACAATAGAACCCAACAAAGCCATCGTCCCTGTTCCAGATAACAGACTTGAAAAATTAGCTGAACTGGTAAAACCAAAGAAAGTTTTACATTCAACTGTGGATTTTGTGGATATTGCCGGGCTGGTAAAAGGAGCCAGCCAAGGTGAAGGTTTGGGCAATAAGTTTCTGGAAAACATTCGCCAAACGGAAGCCGTTTTGCATGTTGTGCGCTGCTTTGAAAGTTCGGACATCGTGCATGTAGATGGTAGTGTCGACCCCATTCGTGATATTGAGACTATTGAAACAGAGCTTATTTTAGCAGATTTACAAATGCTGGAAGGCAAACTCGAGCGCTTAAAAAAGCAGGCTAAAATGGACAAATCTCTACAGCCTGTTTATGAGGAGGGCGAAAAGCTGCTGGCTCATTTAAGCGCCGGCAAGTTGGCGTTAACCTATGAAAATAAAGCATCCGAGGCCGCCCGGGCTTTGTACATGGAACCGGGTCTTGTTTCCGCAAAGCAGGTTATTTACTGCGCCAATGTGGATGAAGATGGTTTAATGGCAGATAATGATTTCGTAAAGCAAGTTCAGGAGTATGCGGCAAAACATGATAGTGCGTTTGTAAAAGTTTCAGCGCAGATGGAGCAGGAGCTTGTGGGGTTAGATGACTCTGAACAACTTGAGTTCTTAGAATCCTTTGGCGTTTCGCAAAGTGGTATGGAGCAGGTTATTCAGGTTGGCTTTGATCTGCTCGGACTGCAAAGCTATTTCACGGCCGGGGTACAGGAAGTACGTGCCTGGACAATCCACAAAGGCTGGAAAGCGCCGAGAACAGCGGCTGTGATTCACAACGATTTTGAAAAGGGTTTTATCCGTGCAGAAGTTATTGCCTATGAAGATTTCATCAAACATGGCAGCGAAGCGAAATGCCGCGACGCGGGCGTTTTAAGAACAGAAGGAAAAGAATATATCGTTCAGGATGGTGACGTCATGCATTTTCTGTTCAATGTGTAAATAAATTATGAACTCTTACTCCAAATATTTTTTCAGTGGCTCCCAATAATTCGCTTGCCATTCTTCCACCAGATGTTCACGTTCCTTTTCCGGAAATCCTACATGCTCAAAGCTCGATCGAGTGCCGGAGTCTTGAGTTCGAAACTGACAGTGGAATAGACGCCTGTCTCCCAAGTTTTTAACGCGCCGTTTGAATGGGTTTAGACATATTGTACGCCTTTTAGTAATTGATTCGTTTCTTAAAAGACAAATGAAAGTCCGAAAACAGGACAGCTTACTGTAACATATGATATGGAAAGTGCAATCCTAAAATAGAGTAATGCTATCATCGTTTTTAATCCATCAAATAATTTATTGATTTCCGCAGGACGAAAAAACGTTTGACTTTATTACACAAGTGTTTTATCTTATACCACTCAATTGTTTCCCTGTTACATCCCCGTTTGCCGACACCTCCTAAGAACAAAAAGGGAGATATTTGAACGATTTGTTAACGCTATTTATTAATAAATTTACAAGTTAAATTTGTGATATAGATGACTGATCAATATAAAACCCAAGCCGCAGACTTCCTCAAATTAAAATCGATATTAGAAACAACAAGATCGTTATTCGGCATCAAAGACATAGATGATTTGGTTAAGAAACTTGGGGATAATGCCAAACAAATACTAAATGCAGATAGTGTTGTATTCTTTGATTATTCAGAAGTGCCACCGGTTATTTCCGAAAAAATCATGTATCCGGGCTTGGTAGAAAATAAAAGTTCATCATATGAAGCGTCAATTGTATTCAGAATATTGTCAAATGCAAGGAATAAACCAACATATGCTGTGGATGCAACAAAATTTTGGAGGGACAATGGATTTACATCATCGTCTCAATCAGAAAACTCAAAATGTTTTTGGGAAGCAGAACGTATCGAATCATGTGTTGCTATCTTTCTAAAAGTAAAGAAACAAAAACTAGGTATACTTTTCATAAACTACCGATTACAACAAAATTTTTCAATAGAAGATAAACAATTGATTGAGTTCTTCGCCTCTCAGGTAGAAATAGCCGTCCAAAACATCAAACTGCTCAATGAAACAGAGCGAAAAGTTAAAGAAATTAATCTGTTAAGAGAGATAACAGAGAAAATAAATACAAGCTTAGACATCAAGCGAACCTTGGAGTTAATCCTTAAAGGGGGAATACGTCTTCTCAATATGGATTCAGGTGTCATTCACTTGCTGGATAATTCCCAAAAGGGTATTGACCATTCCTTTAAGTTCCCTAAAGATATTGTACAGCCAAAACCTCGTTTGGATCAAGAAAATACAATGACTCGCTCCATCATTGACTTTGGTGAGTTTATTGCTGTTCCAGATATAAGTCTCGAAGGAAAAGTTAGCCCTAAAGTTACCAGCTTAGACATCAAATCCTTGATTGGCTTCCCTGTTAAATTTAGAAATACCACTATCGGAGTTTTGTACTTAAACTCTAAAAGAGAGCGGAACTTTTCACAAAAAGAGATTGAACTGTTAAATACGCTTGCGCAACAGGCAAACAGTGCGATACAAAATGCTAGATTATATGAAAAAAGAATCAAGGATATTGAATCCCTACGAGAAATTAATAGAGAAATAACCACAGGGAATACCACACTATCACAAATTCTTAAATTAATTGTTGCTCGACTTCTTGATATTCTTCAAGCCATTTCTTGTATAATTAGATTATACGATGAGGAAGAAGGTCTGTTTTTAAACAGCGTTTCAGCGGGATTGGCACATAAAAGAAAGTTTCTCGAACCAAGACTGGATGGAGCAAGTGTACACGTTAAAAGTACCAAAAGACCACTATATTCTAATCTCGGAGATGTTCTTCCGAATCTCAAACCAATTATTCCAGAAGAGGTTTCAATATCGGGTATATCCTCGGTTGCTTATCTCCCTTTGCTAAAAGACAAACATGTCATCGGAATCTTGTATGTTGAATGGAAGAATAGCCCGACCTTTAGAAAAAACGAGAAAAAACTTTTACATGCTTTTGCAGATCAAGCATCCATTGCAATCAGTTCGAAGAAGATTTTTGATAGGGAGTATCAAGAGTTACGAAAAAAAAATCAATCGCAGCGAGTCATTGAGTATCTAATTACTGAAACCAGCCTTGCTTCAGAGAAAGTAAAAGAGGGGCGTAATGCCTCCAATAGAGATCTTCCATTAAATAAGATATTTAAAAATATTATTAAGCGAACGGTCAAAATTTTTGGAGTTAAGTCTGGCCATATTGCTCTTGCCAATTACAATAGTAGGTTCTTTAGTATCAACCCCAATTGGACTTATGGCTTAGACCAATATGACCCATTGATCTTTGAAATACCAAGACGGAAAGTCGATGGAGAACTTATTTTTGATTCAACTCCGAATATAGCCGGTTTTGTTATAGAAAAGGGGATTGAACATTATTGTCCAGATACTGAGGATTGTGAATTTTTATTACCCTATGAAAAAGATGATTCCGTTAAATCAAAGATAGTAATGCCATTAATTTTTCAAAATCAAACATTTGGCGTTTTCACACTTGATGCTGAAACCAAAGCTGCCTTTTCCAAAGAAGATCAAAAAATATTAAAATCGATTGCACTTCAAATGGGAATGCTGATCAGTAGATATTATAACCTGGTAAGGCAGCATTTCCTCAGTAGACCCTTTAAGGATGTCAAAAACTTGGACAAGCTTATTTGTGAGATATTAGGAATGAGCCAAAATGTTTTAGATATAAATAGAATAATTTTGCACGTCCCCCATAAAGGAAAACTAGTGGTAGAAAGAGCTCTAGAAATTGAAGATATTGAATGCGGTGCTCCCGCAGACTTTGTAGAAAATCTAGTAAATGATGTTTTTGAAAAAAGAAAAATTAAAACTTTTAAAGATTTTAAAGGTGAGTTACGAAACGAAAAGAGTAAAGATCTCGCGAAAAAAAATCATCTTTACTCAATAATGATAGTCCCGTTACTGACTCGAAGTACTTCAAACAAAAATAATCCAGTGGGCATACTTACTATTTTTTCAGGAAGGCCGACAGATTTCACTCTTTTTCATCAACAAGTGATGGGAATAATCGCTCACAAAGCAGCTCAAGCTTTAAAAAATTCAAGACTTATTTCCCAACTAGACTCTATTTCCGGTTTGGACAAAAAGTTGAACGCCCGTACTGAGGAGGCGGTATTAAAAAAAATATCTGATATTGCTAGTAACCTTTTAGAGGCTGACTTAGTTGTGTTATATCAATATAACCCAAATGTTTATAGAGAAAACTTTGGGTTTTCTGGAGAGCCAGTCGTATCGGGAAAGTTTTTGGATCAGGCTGGAGGAGAGAAAGTCTGCGTCGAAAAGGAGAGCTTTGTTTATCAATTGCTTAACGAAGAAAAGAAAGAGTTTTTTATTGAAAATTTTTCTAAAAACAAGCTGGTAAAAAAACTTTATGAAAAAAGAAAAGAGAACGTTGATATACCCAAGTTTTATATAAGAGAAAAGGCCGAATCTGCCATTGTCTTGAAACTGGTATATGGGGGGGGGCTCTTGGGAGTGCTGTTTGTCAATTTTCGATATGTGAAAACGATTTCAGCAGAGATAAGACGAATTGCATCTATCTTTGCTAGTAAAGCTCAAATTGCAATTAATAATATACGTAGATATGAAGAGTTGAGCCGTATACACAGCATTGGGAATCAGATAGCACGTGAATCTCAACTTTTGAAACCTGTATTACAAACAATAGTAAGAAATATTTCTCACACCTTAAATGCAGAAATTGTTATTCTACACCAATATGATTCGCAGAAAAGGAAATTCACGTCGTCACCAATTCAGGTTGGTCAACTTAATGAACCCGATGCACTAAAAAGACCCTACGGGGCTGGGGATATACAATATCGATTGATTGCCAGCAAAAAGGACTATTATATTCCAGATGTTAGTTCAAATGACACGCTCATGTCCAAGAACCCCGACAATGAGAATATGTTCGCTATTCGTGAGGGGATTATCTCATGTGCGGCTTTACGTCTAAAAGTACACCGTAAGATAATAGGTACAGTTTTTATAAATTATAGAAGAAAGGTAAACTTTTCGCCAGAACGTAAAAGAGTCATTGAAATACTGGTGAATCAGGCTGAATTGGCAATTAGCAATGCCAACCTAATTAGGGAGGAAAAGAAAACAATTACCAGAATTACAAAAGGTGTTCGTGCGATTCAAAAATCAGGGAATGCTATTGCTCAAAAGATAAATACACCCAAGGTTGAAGAGTCAGATATCCTCCAACCAATTATTGAACAGGCATTAAATCTCATGAATGTGAGAATGGGGTACATCGGGTTAATAAATCCCGGGCACAAACAATTCAGAATCGTTGCATGCTCAGAGAGATACAATAAACTATACAATAAGATTATCGATGATAATATCGAAAACAAGAAATGGGTGAGAGCGAAAAGAAACTACGATATTTTTTCTAGTGCGCGCCCCCGGGGTGATTACCAGCGTTTTGCCGATAATCCTCATTTGGTTTTAGGTTTGAAGGGGGAAAGTTTTAGCGAAGATAAAAATGTGAAGTCGGCTCTCAGGGTGCTTATCGCTCTAGAACAAAATACTCTTGGTATGATAGTGCTCGAAAGTAATGACGAAAATGCTTTTCTACCAATTGATGCTTATACTGCAATTTCCCTGGCGAACCAGGCAGCTATGGCTTTGCAAAACCTCAAAATGATTAGGCAACTTAGAAAATTAAGAGAAATTGATAAAGCTATCTTAGAAAAGGCGACCGACCTTGACCAAGTACTTGGAATTATTTTGACTGGTTCATTGGAGCTTGTCCTCAAAAAACATGGGGATATTTCTTTGTGTAGAGAAGGACATGTACTTGAAATTGTCAAATCATATCCCGATCAGCCCCAAAATCGATTTTTAAATATTGACAGTTCCATCTGCGGTCAGGCCGTTAATACCCGCGACACGGTTTATGTAAAAAATGTCAGCGGGAATAGTGTTTTCATACGAGTACACAAAGAAACATTGAGTGAGTTAGCGATTCCTTTAGAGGTTAATGACAAAATTATTGGTGTTTTGAACATCGAAAGCGACCAAGTAAATAATTTTACTAAAGAAGATATTGATATATTAGAACTGTTTTCCGGGCAAGCGGCCATAGCAATTAACATGGCAATGACACAAGATCAGCTTATTGAGAAAGAAAAAGAAGCAAATATGGGTTATGTGACCAGGGAGTCAGTCCATTGGGTGGGTAATAAAATTGGCCCGATACCTAGACGAGTGGAAAATATTGTAGCAAATTTTGTAAAATTACGCGATAGTAACCCTGCTCAGAAAGAGATGATCGATAGCTTGGAAAAAGATTTAGCAATTATCGGAAAAGGGGCAAAAATGGCATTGTCCATCAAGTCCGACCTGATTGAGTCAGGCTCGGCAGAGATGGTAGACTTTGATCTCATTGAACTTATTGAAGAATGTATTCAGGATTTCAGAAAAGAATATGAACAACTTCACTTTTTCTTTAAGTTGGAAATCGAAAGTTTTGAAGTTAGCTGGAATCAAAAACATATTTATAAACTCTTTACTTATTTGTTTAAGAATTCAATTCAAGCCATTGATACAAAGAACGCATCTTCAAAAATTAAAACTAAAGGTGAGATCAACGTTCATTGCATTTTGTACTCTGACAAGATAAAAGTAAAAATTCACGACAACGGTTGTGGAATTAAAGAAGAACATGTTAGTCAGGTATTCAATCCATTTTTTACAACAAAAGGGGCTGATGAAGGTACGGGTGTTGGACTTACATTCTGTAGACGAACGATGAACGAGCTGAAAGGAGCCATCTATATTGATTACACTGGTATTGGCAGGGGAACAAGTGTAACTCTTGAATTCCCTAAATGTGATACATAATTATTGGGAGTTATAATGAATGTCAAACGAATTTTAGTAGTAGATGATGATGGGGACTCGCGTCAGGAAGTAGGTAATATCCTTAAATCCAATGGGTATCATATAGACTATGCAAAAGACAGTATTAGTGCGGAAAAGCAACTCCAAAATAAAAACTACGATCTTGTTTTTGTAGACAACTATATGCCTGATTTTACTAATACTCAATCAATGGAAGCTGGCATTCGACTACTCAAGGAAATTAAAAAAATAAACCCCCATTTACCAGTTATTATCATTACTGTTTACGATAGTTTGAAATTGACGGCCGATGCAATTAAAGCTGGCGCTAATGACTATATAATGAAGGAAACTTATTCTGAAAAGGAACTCCTCGATAAAACATACGAATTGATTTTTCGGCAACCGCTAAAGAAAGAAATCATACGCTATTTTGAGATTAATAATGAAACAGATGAATATGAGCTATTCCGACATATACAATCCAAGTTCAAAATATTAATGCCTGATTTTAATGATACTTTGCGTGAGCTAATTACTGAAAAGCGCATTCTGCGAGATGATAATTATCGTATCCGCAAATACGGACAAAAGTCATGAGTGAAATTCTCTCAAATTGGTCATCGGCGCAATTTTTAATTTTACTTTTCACAGCCATTGCGATCTCATATTTCGAAATATTTCTTGAATATCCAAGAAGGTTTACTATTGTCCGCAAATCCGTTTTCTTCTACCAAGTAGTCTTATTTAATACAGTAATCGCAGTAATTCTATTTATTTTAAAAGCTGCTAATCGTTTAGACTTTATTACTTTCTCCGACTCATTTTTTTTAATATTCATCATGGGAGCAAGTGGTTTTTTATTTTTTAGTTCCAAAATTGAGGCAAAGACAATTGATGCAAGTAAAGATATGCTAGGATTTAAATCAATCCTCTCCAAATTAAAGTCGAGAATTTTTCTCGAACTTAAGAAATATATTGAAGAAGAGTATCCTTTTGAGTTAGTAACACAAATAGTAAAAGAATTTGAAGAATCAAAACTTGACGCATACTTTGAATTTGTTGACAATTGTGTCGAGCATTTCACAGATGATGACAAAGAACCTTATAAAGAAATAATTATACAAGCTCGCTCTTTGCAAAGTAGCTCAATGTCCAAAGCAGTATTCTATCTTACTAAAATTTTATTAGACATCAAGGATCCCAAATGGGTAGAAAATAGTGTTACGACAAAATTTTGTATAAATAAGGAATAAATGCATGAAACGTAAAATAATTTTAATTGACGATGACAAAATGAGCAGAGAAGATTTTTCTCTAATATTTAATGAGACCGAATTTCAACTAGATCTGGCTGCAAATAGTCGAGACGGTTTAGAAAAAATTCGAGAATCTAGCTATGAAGCTGTTTTATTGGATTTGATCATGCCCGACTTGAATAACGAGCAATCTAAAACTGCGGGTTTTGAGCTCCTCCAATTACTGCAAGAGGAACAACCGTTTTTGCCTATTATTATGGTCACAGTAGTGAACGAAACCAAATCAGCAGTAAAGGCAATAAAGCTTGGTGCTACAGATTACATTACGAAAGACACTTTTGATAGCCAAGAATTAATAGCCATAGTAAGGCAGGCCATTGATGGGATAATCTACAAAGAAGAAAATGAGAAAACTGAATTCAAGTCTACCTTAAGATGGAACCAAAAGGCAAAAATGTTTGACAAGAATATTGAACTTGAGTGTATGAGAGCCATTTCTGCCTTTCTTAACAGCGAAGGCGGAACATTGTTTGTTGGAATTGACGATAATGGCAGCGTCATTGGTGTTAAGCAAGACGGATTTGTCAAACGTGATCATTTTCAATTACATTTTGGGAATCTAATTAAAAAACATATCGGCATTAAATATGCAAATCTCATTAAGTATTCTTTCCGAAAGACAAAAGGCAAAGATTTCTTTCGTGTAGACTGCAAGAAATCAAAAGAACCTGTCTATCTTAAAATTGGTGAGGAAGAGCAGTTTTATGTAAGAATTGGCGCATCCAGTAGAAAGTTAAATATGAGTGAAACGGTAAGCTATGTAAAAAGAATGAACTAGCGAGGACTAATTATTTAATTACAATCCACCCTTTGCAACGATGTGTGACGCATTAGTGTAACAACAAAAAAGTTCTTATTTCACAAATAACATTTTTTTACTTAAAACCTGATCCCCGACGGTCAATTTGTAATAATACACACCCGATACAACAATTCCACCTGTCTCATCTCGGCCATCCCAAACAACCGCATGCGTTCCACGAGCCTCTCGATCTTGAATCAGCGTTTTAATTCTCTGCCCACGCAGGTTGTAGATCCGCAGTGAAATTTCACTATCTTCAGGCAGAAAGTAATCAATTCTGGTTTCGGGATTAAACGGGTTCGGGTAGTTCTGGCGCAATATAAATTTTTGCGGCCGGGGACTGTTGTTGTCAGCTACTCCGGTCACCGGTTGAATTGGCAGCTTACTTTCATAAAAGCCATTGCCGTGGGTAGCCACCCGTAACATGTGATTCGCCCGGGAGATGGTTAAATCCATGGCGATGATTGCATCGGGCAGACCTTGCATGTGGGGCTCCCAAAACTCCCCGCCATCTGTGGAAAGATAAACGCCGATATCGTTGCCCACAAAGATATGTTGTGGAAACTGCGGGTCGGCGATTACAGCCCAGGTTGGCACATCAGGCAAACCGGCGCCAATATCAATCCAGGTCACGCCGCCATTCTCGGACTTAAATAAGTGCGAGCTGCCAAAGCCGCCAAGCGTCACGTAGACGATCTCATCGTCGTTCGCATCGAGCGATATGTCGGTCAGGAATCTATCCGGCAAACCGTTTGTGATTTGTGACCAGGTGCTGCCACCGTTGATTGTTTTGTAAACATTTCCTCTTTCCTTGGTCAGGTTAATGGTCGCGCTGGTGGTTAAATAGACCACATTGACACTTTGCTCGGAAGCTGCCATTGCCACCGCCGGATTGCCATCTAAGGAAGAGCCGCCGTTCGTTGTCGTCCAATTCCCTCCTGAATTAACTGACTTGAGGATAACATTGCTGCCGGCATAAAGAGTGCGATTGTCCACAGAACTCAGAACAAATGGGGCGATAAAATTCGTTTGAGCCGCATCTATTGGTGGTGAGATATCCTCAGCAAAACTATCAATAAGGCCGCGATTGGAAAACTTGCCAATATTCAAAAACTGGTATGATGCGTAGATTGTATTATTGTTAGACTGATCAATGGCGGTCCAGGAACCATCACCTGCGAATAGACGACGCCATATTTTGTCCCCTTCGTAGATGGCTGAATTATTGTCTTGTAAACCGCCGAGGGTCATCAGTGAATCTGAAAAAGAGCTGGTCACCCCGTTGTAGAACTGCGTTGTTTGGTAACCTATGTTACAATTGATGATGGTCTTCCCGCCATTCGAAGTTCTAAAAACTCCACCATCATTGGCAAAATATATGATTTGCGGATTGTCAAGCTGGTAAACAATGTCATGGAAGTCGGCATGCGTTCCACTAATTTGGAATTGATTGTTGACGGGGTCAGAGTTAAACATTCCAAGGTTCCTGGCAGGGATAAGTGTCACACCGCCATTGGTCGAAAACCACGGAACAAATGATTGCCCGGCAACCCAAATTTCTTCAGGATTCGTTGGATTAACCGCAACATGGTGGGCGTACCACCCCTGAATTCCTGAAACATTGACACTTGAGACAGTAGACCAGGACTCTCCACTGTCTGTGGTTTTTATAAGCCAGTGGCCTCTTGGGTCGTTTGTGAAAATCGCGCCATTTTCAACACCGATACTGGCATAAACAATCTCGGGCTGTGAGGGCGCCATCCCGAGACGCATTTTCCCTTTGAAAGTAAAGGATTCGCCACGCAGGTTCATTTTCTCCCAGGTCGCGCCGCCATCCTGAGTGCGATAGAGGCCGTGTCCGGGACTTTGCATACCACCGTATGCAACAAAAACAGTATTGGTGTCCACCGGGTTGATGGCAATGTCAGTCGCCATGACCACATTATGTACTTTTGTCCAGGTTGTGCCGCCGTTAACTGTTTTATAGGTTCCTTCTGTTGTTGCAGCCCAAACTGCCTCGGAGTTCTGCGGATTAATTTTCACCATTTGCACCGCACGCCGCTGAAAAAGATACCAATCCAGGCTTTTCTCCCAGGTCAGGCCGCCATCGTTTGTTTTTAGTACGCCAATGCCATAGCTACCGCGGGTGAGTCGTTCGCCCAAAATGCCGGGCTGTGATTCCGGACTGCCATAGGCTTCGCCCGTGCCGATGTAGATCGTGTTTGAATCATTGGGGGCGACTGCAATTGAACTAACCGCCCTGACTGGAAATCCTGTTTGAATATTCTCCCAGGCATTCGGCCCGATGCTATCGCAGCGTGTGCGCCATAAACCGCCACTTGCAGATCCGGCATAGATCGTGCTGGGGTTCATAGGGTTCAGTTCGATATCTAGAGTCCTACCGCCAATATTATGAGGCCCTATGGCTTTCCATGAATCGAGGTCCTGCGTCGACAACTTCGTCTTGTCTAAGCGCTTTTGTGCCAGGTCGAAAGCCAGTGCGATGCCGTAATCGGGAATCTCCCTGTTTGGGTAGGCTCGCACAGCAGACATGAAATCGAGCGTTTGCCGCGCCCCTGAGTAAGTGACTTCTTCTTTAACTGATTTATTTGACGAATTTGTTAAAACGAAATAAACCAGCCAGAAAGCCAGGCTGGTGGCCAGGAGAGTTATTGTTCGTTGCAAGTTCGCCTCCTTTTCTGATGACAAAAAGATGAAGTTTACTTGAAAAAATGTAGACTAAGCGCAGATATAGTTATCCCTGGTAAACCAATAGAAAGAAGTTTGAAGATGTTAACATAATACTTTATAAAAGCATGTTTATTCCAACCCAATGGCTGTCAATTAATAGCGCAATGATACAGCCCAATAAATAACCCGGTTGAAGTTGTTTTAATGCCACTACTATTTATGTTACTTTGGCAGCTTACACATAATTAATTTTGCCCTCATAGCACCTCGGTTTCTTTCCTTATATTGGCCAATACTGCAAAGTACTTTTATTCTGACTCAGGGAATATTCCTATTCAAAATGTGTACATAATAAGAGTCTTGGTCTTATCAACTGCTCTTTTGAAAGTTGACACTTGACAATTTGTAGAATACCTTGTGGGTTTGAAAATACCGCATCGTACAACTTTTTGCCGACCCCTTAAAATTATCGCCCGCACAAACGACTGCTCTAGCGTGGTGACCAGCCATGTTAGAAGAATGACTAACTCTTAATAATCCGTTGAATTTACTGCCATTAAAGGAATCCTTTTTACGAAAAGCATCTCTTGATATGACAACAAATTACAAATGAATTCATATTAAACAAGGATAGCTTATGAAAGCAAATTTATTATCTATTGCAATTTTTCTCGGTATGTATACATCTCTTTTCGGACAAACTTTTAGCGACGCTTCCGGTTTACTGAACCCGATTTCAAGCCCGGGCAGCAGCGGGGCCAGCGCAATTGATTTTAATAACGACGGACTAGTTGACATTTACAGTCCAGGACGATTGTACCTAAACAAAGGTGCAAGCGGCTTTGTAGATGTGCTACCTAGCACAAAAATCATCGAGGGCGATGGCATTTTTGGCGCGGTATTCGGCGATTACGACGGCGACGGTTTTGTCGATGTGCTGTTTGAAGATCTATTAGCCCCAGGAAGGCTTTATCGCAATAAAGGCAACGGGAAATTTGTACAAGTGAACGCAGTGACCAACCTGACTTCCGACCGGCTGGTACAAGGCTCCGGCTGGTCAGATTTCAATGGCGATGGGCTGCTCGACCTCTTCATCGGCAATGATGCCGGCGATAATCAGCTATTCAAAAATGTCGGCCAAGGCCGTTTTCAGGATATTAGTATTTCGGCCGGTGTGCCAATAATCGGGCACACCTATGGAATGACCTGGGGCGATTTTAACAACGACGGGCTGGCTGATATATTTGTCGCGCCATACAGCGCTTTTCCAGAGACCTCTATAAAACATCTGTTTAGGAATAACGGCGACGAGACATTTACCAACATCGCCACTCAAGCTGGGGTGGCCGACTCCCTGGCAAGTTGGGGCGTCATCTGGCTCGATTACGACAACGACGGCTGGCTCGATGTCTACATAGCTAACATTCACACAACAACCCCTGGCCAGGTGCGTGAAAACAAACTTTACCGCAATAATGGCGACGAGACGTTTACTGATGTCTCAACTGCTGCCGGAGTGGTCGGCACCATTTCTGACGAGAGCTACGCGATGGGCGCCGGCGATTTTGATAATGATGGTTGGCTCGATATTTATGTAGCCAACAGTGGTACTTTGCACAACCTTTATCATAACAATGGCGACGGTACATTTTCTGACATCGCAACAGCTGCGGGCCTTGATGACAACAGCCATTTCGCGGTTGCGCTAGCCGACTACAATAATGACGGCTGGCTCGATATTTACACCCCGGGTGAGCTTCGCAGTAACCTCTGGCTCAACAATGGTGGCACAAATCACTGGCTTTCCATAAGGACGCGAGGTGCTGCTGCCAACTATTATGGCGTTGGCGCCCGAATAGAAGTCTACATCGATGGGGCTTTGCAAATACGGGAGATTCGGGCCGGCGATAGCTTTTGTTCACAGAATTTGAACCAAACCGCGCACTTCGGCCTCGGAGTCCAGGACATGGTCGACTCGTTGATCGTAAAATGGCCAGGCGGAGGTATAGACAAGCACTTCAGTAAAACCGCTGACCAGCAAATACTTCTCGTAGAAGGGGGCGTCATCAATAATCCGCCGCAAAGTTTTTCTTTACTGCAACCAACAGATGAAAGTCTTCTCGGCAATCCCACGTCGCCGATTGAATTTAGTTGGGAAAATGCAGTAGATCCCGAGGGCGATAACCTGACGTACCGGCTGCACTTGACCGGCCCGGAAATCGATACCGTGTTTAGCGATATCTCCGGGACTAGCTTTTCCGTCGAGGTGGCTTTATTTCAACAGCAGCAAATCTGTTCATGGACGGTTGACGTGAACGACGAACATTCTACCACGGGTAGCTTCGATGTGTTTCAATTTGTCGACGCGGCCTGCTAGCCTGTGCAATTCTTTTCTGTACCGCAGGAAAATACATTTGGCGAAGAGACGAGTATACCGTTTGGTGTAAGTTGGGTTGACTTTGATAATAACAAGACCCTAGATGTTTTTGTTACAAATGCCCGTGCTGCAAATTTGCTTTATACAAATAACGGCGATGGTACATTTAATCGAATTACCGAGGGCCCTTTGGTAAACGACTCCGGCACCTCGTTTAACAGCACTTGGGGCGATTTTAACAACGATGGCAACGTCGATGTATTTGTCGCCAATTCCCGACACGCCAACTTTCTGTATATGAACAATGGTAGCAGTTTCTCGCGCGTGAACACTGATCCTTTTTTAACGGATCTTGGCCGCTCAAGTGGCTGCAGTTGGGTAGACTTTGACAATGATGGCTATTTAGACTTGTTTGTTGCCAACCGTGACCTCGCAAATTTTCTGTATCGCAACAATGGCGATGGTACCTTCATCAAGATCGGGCAAGGTGAGATTGTCAGTGATCTCAGCACTTCGCGGGCGGTAGCTTGGGCTGATTACGACAACGACGGCGACAGTGATCTCTTTGTGGCAAATGACGGCGAAGCTAATTTTCTTTACCAAAACAGCGGCGCTGGTAGTTTCACCAGAATTACCAATAGCGCAGTCGTAAACAGTGGCGTGGCGTCACAAAGTGCAAGCTGGGGAGACTACGACAACGATGGCGACCTGGATTTATTCGTTGCTAATATCCAAGGCGAACGCAATAGGCTGCTCAAAAATAACGGCGCCTTGGGCTTTGAAGAAATTCTCGATGGAGAGATCGCCAACGACCGCGGGTTTTCTATCTCCAGCAGCTGGGCAGATTTCGACAACGACGGCGACCTGGACATGTTTGTCGGCAACGGCAGTTTAAGCGTGTTATATATAAACAACGGCGACGGCACATTTGGGAAATTGGAGGATGATATTACCTTGCGCAATGGCGCGCGGAGCAATGCTTGGGCAGATTACGATCGGGACGGCGATCTCGATCTTTTTACGATTTTGAGGGATGAAGTTTTATACTCTAATTTAGGCAACCAGAACCATTGGCTCAACATTAACTGTATAGGGGTAGTTTCGAACAGGTCGGCTATCGGAGCAAAAGTCCGTGTTAAAGCGATCATTGGCGGACAAACGTACTGGCAGATGCGGGAAATTTCCGGGCAAACCGGTGTTTTTAGTCAAAACAGCCTGCATGCCATCTTTGGCCTGGGTGACGCAGCGCGTGCAGATTCTATTGTGGTTGAGTGGCCATCGGGGCAGGTGGATATTTCCGAAAATGTAGGTTCTGATCAATTTCTCACGGCTACGGAAGGGCAGGTTATAACGTCAGTGGGTGAGTCGAAAATAAAAATTCCGGCAACCTTTGCGCTTCGCCAAAACTATCCAAATCCTTTTAATCCCAGTACGCAAATAGTGTATTCGTTGCCTGCCTCCACAGTAGCCCAGTTGGCTATTTTTAATGTGACCGGGCAGAAAATCCGCACGTTGGTGGCCAACCAGAGCCATGCGGCCGGCGAATTTGTGGTGGCATGGAACGGGCAAGATGACTTGGGAAACCAGGTTTCTAGCGGCGTCTATTTTTACCGCCTACAGATTCGCAATAAAGCCATTGACGGGCAGGATATTATTCAAGTAAGAAAGATGATCCTGTTGAAATAATCGACATACCGCAGACGCCTTTTATCCAAAGCTCATCTAAGGACAACCTGGTAATACTCCGCTTTCGAGCCCTTGCAGCACGGTGCTCTGCAAGGGCCGTTTTATTCTGACTTAGGGGGTATTTAATTAGAACGCAATGTCATTTTTTACAATTTGCATCGGTTATTTTTTTTTAAGGCAATTCGCTACATAAATATGCTTGACAGCTTGGGTAAATTTCGCTATTTTACCAAAGTTCACAAGCAGTCTCTCCATTCGAATAATTATTAGTACAAATCCGGGCGGATGAATATGCTGGGGGAGTGACTTAAAGGAGCTATTTCTCATGCCAACAGCAGAGCCAGTGTTTGACATGCCTAAAACATGGGATTTATTGTCTACAGAATCGATACCTGAAAGACTGTTTCATGCGTTTTAGAATAGCCAATTTGACGAGCTTTGTGTTGCTTGCTCTGTGCCTTACATGTAGCCAAGATAAAAGCATTGAGCTTTCTGTACCTGTTTTACAGGGACAATTTTCTGTTTCTATTTTTGTTCAAGGAATCGTAGAAGCAAAAAATGCAAGATCCGTAAACTCTCCCCGACTTAGACGTTCACGCCCTGAATTGGCTTGGAAAGCTGATGAAGGGTCGTATGTCAAGAAAGGTGAACTTGTGGTTAAGTTAAAAGCAACCGATCTTGAAGTGATGTACAGGAACGCACTCGACAAACTTGAAATTGCCCAGGCTGATTTGGCTAAAAATATTGCAGAATCTGTCTCCCGGAACAAAGGCTTGCAGTCCGATTTAGCAGTTGCTGAATCGGCTACAAAAAGCGCCCAACTTCAACTAACCAAAATGCCCTTTGAGTCAGAAAAAAATCAAAAGATACTACGCTTACGGATTCAAAAAACAGAGCTTGAGGCTGAATGGCTCCGACAAAAAATCGTCGCATCGCATAAAATCCAGAAAGAAGAACAGGCCAAGCTCAAGCTAAAAATCAAACAAGCCCAAAACTCAGCAAAACAAGCCGGGCAATATTTGAATCAACTTCAACTCTTTTCGCCAGTTGATGGCTATGTCCAGCACGCGAAACTTTGGAACGGTGAGACAGTAAAAATAGGCGCACAGCTCTGGCCCAATATGCCTATTCTCAAAATTCCCGACTTGTCGACAATGCAGGTGAAGATGCAAGTTCCTGAGTTAGTGGCGCAGCGTTTACGAAAAGGTCAGGCAACAAGAGTTGAGATTCCATCAATAGGGCTTCGGGATGTAAAGGGGCGAGTCTCTAAAGTTGCAAGAATGGCTAAAGCGCTTCGTAGGGGTCGGGAGAAAACCGGAGTAAAACAGGTGGAGGTTATTGTTGAATTGGATACTGTGTTTACCGGCCTTGTTCCGGGACTTTCAGCCAATTGTCAGGTTACTACCAAGATAATAGAAAACGCTCTGATTCTGCCATTGGAATGTGTATTTGAGCGAGATAGCGTGAAGGTGGTTTACAGTAAACATGGCCAGGGATATTCCGTATACCCAATCTCGATTCAGTTGCAGGATGCCGACTTTGCCGCCATAATCGGACAGATTGACTTGGAACAGCAATATTTGCTCGCGGAACCAGCTGAGAATCTGGTTGCGTGGCCGGAAAAGTTGGTAACACCAGCCTTGCCAAATCCCAAAGCGGACAGCACCTTGAATAGAGTTGATGAAGGAAAGAAGCGCACTATCTTAGAAAACCACAAGGAGTCGGTGGTTCGTCAAAAAAATATTAGAGGGCGATCACAATGAGGCGTTTACATTCCATATTTATATTTCATTTCTTGATACTTTTACTTGCAATGGGCTGTGAGGAAACGACCAAGAATTCTGTGCCATCTTACAAAGTAAAAAAAGGTAAATTCACCACGAGCGTGGTGGAGACGGGAGAACTTGAGGCCGTAAATGCCCGCACGATTTCCGCACCTAATATTCCGTGGAATCTTGGTTCGCTCAAGATTTCTATGCTTGTGGAAGACGGTAAACAAGTTGTGAAAGGTGATGTGGTGGTCGATTTCGGTAAGAATGAAGTCCAAAAAAATCTAGAGGATGCAAGAGCGAATCTCGATATCGCGCAAGCTGAGCTTCGTAAAGAAGAAGCCACTCAAGCTTTGGAGATGGACGAGCTGCGCATAGATTTGAAGAAGCAGAAAATTAACTATGAGATTTCGCAGCTTGAGTTAGAAAGCATCGCGTTTGAGGCGGACATTGCACAAAAGGAGAAGCAGCTCAACGTTGAACGTACCAAGTTGTCGATGGAAAAAAAACGACAGGAAATAGATAGTAAGGAGAAAGTGAATCGGGAGGAGCTTAATCAACTCAGGTTGAAAGTAAATCAGGAGGAGGCAAATGTTGCAGAAGCCGAAGCGACTTTATCGAAACTCACGCTCAGAGCGCCAGCAGATGGCATTGCCATAATTGGCAAAAACTGGTCTTCCGATAATAAATTTCAGCGGGATGACGAGGTATGGCGTGGTCAGCGACTTATCGAACTCCCCGATTTGGATTTATTGCAGGCTAAAGTCGAAATCAATGAAGTTGACATTTCTAAAATTGACACCACCCAGTCGGCCCGCATTCGCCTGGACTCTTTTCCAGATTCTTCGTTCGCGGGTTATGTGAAAGATATTTCCGTTTTGGCTCGACTCAAGAAGGAGGACTCCGATGTCAAAGTCTTCGACGTCACCGTCATTCTAACTGAAAAAGATACGACCTTTATGCCGGGTATGACGGTTCGCTGCGAAATCTTGGTAAAGGAATATCCTGATACATTATTTGTCCCACGGGAAGCGATTTTCAATTCGAGCGGACAGGTTTTGGTTCATCTCCAAAAAGACGGAAGTTTTGAACCCAGGGCCGTTGAAACAGGTGCCGAGAATGATGATTATGTCATCGTAACGTCCGGCCTGGAACCGGGTGATGTGATCGCACTGGTGGACCCTTTTCCTGAAAAGCCTCCTGAACTCACTGCGGAAAAATGAATATGATTAAAAAGAAAACAATTATGGTTGTGGGCCTGCTTTACTTTCTGGGTTGCGGTCATTCTCCTGAAGACGAGACCATGCAGCAAAACCCGATCTCCGATTCTATTACAGAAACAGGCGAGCTGCAAGCAATCAGTTCGATAATGATTAGTGTTCCTTTTTTTTCCTGGAGTTATGGCAAGGCCAAAGTTCTTTGGCTCGAGCAGGAGGGCAGTCACGTCACGGCGGGGAGCCCGGTTGTGAAATTGGATACCTCCGTTGTAAAACGGACAGAATTGCAAAAACAATCAGATTTACGTATCGCTGAAACGCAACTTTTGACAATCGGAATCCAACAGGATGCGGCAATGAGTAAGTTTCTATCAGAACTTGATGCCGCGAAGTCGGCAGTGCGGCAGGCAATTATTGATACACAGAGAGTACGTTATGAATCGAAGACAAGACGGAGGATCAGCAAACTGAAACTTAATTTGGCGGCGCTTGAATTCGAAAAATTAGCTCAAAAAATAAAGCAACAAAAACGCATCGACAAGGAGGAGGTGCTGATCCAACAGGAAAAGATTCAGCAAATTCAAACACAGATCGCAAGTGCTGAAGCCACAATTAAAAAATTTACACTATTCGCTCCCGACGATGGCATTGTCGAGTATCGCAAAAGACGAAGACGAGGCGGCGGTGCAAAGATAAAAATCGGAGATGAATTTTGGCCGGGACGGCCGCTGATAGGGTTGCCTAACCTGGGTGCTATGAAAGCGATCGCGACTGTCAACGAGGTTGATATCGGGAAGATTTTTCGCGATCAACAAGTCAAAGTTCGTCTGGACGCATATCCCAAAGTTGCTTTTAATGGGGCAGTCAGTCATATAAGTGTTACCTGCCGGAAAAAAGATGACGAGTCCAAGATCAAAGTTTTTGATGTTGAAATAGTTTTGGATGGCGCTGATCCAATTCTGAAACCAGGCATGACGGTAAGCTGCGAATTCATGATTTCGGGGACATAACAATATGGACAGAAAAGAACAGGTACGACTCAGCCTGGATGGCTTACAAGCGCACAAGATGCGCTCTGTCCTAACCATGCTGGGTATTATTTTCGGCGTTGCGGCCGTTATTGCAATGTTATCAATCGGTGAGGGCGCGAAACAGGAAGCGCTGCGAAAGTATCAGGATCTTGGCATCAGTAATATCATCATTCGCGATAAAGAACTGACTGACGAAGAGTTGGATGAGGTACGGAGCAAATTTTCCCGGGGATTATCCCTGGCGGATGCAAAAGCCATCGAGCGCATTCTTCCTACTGTAGAAAAAGTGGCAGCCCAGGCAGAAATTGAACTGGAGGCGCGGTTTGAGGACAAGTCTACAAAGGCGACGCTCATTGGCGTTGTACCTGCCTTCCAGGATATTTTCAATCATCAACCCAAAACGGGGATTTTCCTGGATGATGAAGCACATGCGCTGGCCTTGCGCAAGTGCGTCATCGGAGCAAACGTTTCCAAAAAGCTTTTTGGAAAGGGTGGGGTCGGCCAGAAAATTAAGCTCGATGACCAATGGTTTGAGGTGATTGGTATCATGGGGAATAAGTATCTTTTTACGGAAACAGTTGGGGAACTGGCTGCGCGCGATTTGAATCAGGACGTTTATATCCCTCTTTCCGCCTTTTTGATGCGTTTCTCCCGAGAGAACATACTTGCCAGCGAGCTGGATCAGGTTACAATTAAAATCAATGAATCGAAGAATCTGTTCGCTAGTTCCGCCGTTATTGAGCGCATTCTTAACCGGCGCCACCACAAGAATGACGACTTTAGTATCGTCATCCCGTTTGAGCTGCTGCGGCAGGCAGAAAAGGAAGTACGTATCTACAACATGGTGCTTGGCGCCATTGCTGCGATTTCGCTGCTGGTAGGCGGCATCGGCGTCATGAATATCATGCTGGCATCCGTTCTTGAACGCACGCACGAAATTGGCATTCGCAGGGCCTTAGGGGCTAAACGCAAAGAGATAATGACGCAATTCCTGATCGAGGCTGTCAGCCTGAGTCTGGTTGGTGGGTGCATCGGCATCATGCTTGGCGTTTCAATGTCTCTCTTCATCGACAGTATTGCAGAATTTTCTACTGTCATCACGCCCTGGTCCATCATTCTGGCATTCGGTGTTTCCTGCTGCGTCGGTATCGTCTTCGGAACCTATCCGGCAAAGAACGCGGCTAATGTAAACCCGATTGAGGCCTTGAGATATGAGTAATTTAAGAATTTAAAAAAAAACGCGGAGACTTTTAATGAAGCAGTTTTCCCTTATTGTGCTGACAATACTCTGCATTAAATCATTGGTCTTAGCTCAAGTTGAAGTGTATACTCTCGGGCGAGCCATTGAAGTGGCATTAGACCAAAGCTTTCAGATTAGATCCCTCGGTCTGACACTTGAAAGCGCTGACTTTGGGCTAAAGGCGGCAAAAGGCCGTTTCAAAACAAATGCAGAACTTAATATGCAGGTGCCCTATTTTGAAGAACGTGTTCAGCAAATCAGGGTTGCAAATCAGTTGCCCGTTTTTAATACGCTTGGAACCACCCGTTTTCAAAGTATTCTTAATGTAAACCAGCCGCTGCCCACAGATGGCGTGCTTTCTCTCAGAAGTAGATTGTATCACTTGACAGAGTCCGTTTACCTGGACGAGTCGGCATCAGATATTCGCCGGAAGGAATTTTTCACCTCCGTGCGACTGGATTTCTCCCAGCCGCTCTTTGCACTCAACAGGCTCAAGACAGGATACGAACGGGCCAACCTGACCTACGAAAAAGCGCAAAAGCAGTTCAAGCGCACGGAACTGGCCATCGTTTTTGATGTCACCGCCGCCTTTTACTCGCTCTACCGGGCAACGCGTTCTGTTGAAATTGCGCAGGGCGATGTCGGGCGTAGTAAGGAGGCCTTTGAACTCGCACGTCGTAAATTTGAGGCCGGCCTGATTCCTGAGGTTGAGGCCTTGCAAACTGAAGTTGACTATGCCACCAGCCAGAACAATCTTTTGTCCGTCCAGGGCAGATTGAAAAGACAGGCCGACAATTTCAAACAACTTATAGGCGTTGATTTAAATGAAAATGTTGGTGTTGATACGCGGATTGACTATCAGCCATTCGAGGTAGATGAGGGTTTTGCCATTGAGCAGGCCTTACAAAATCGGACAGAAATCAGAGAACGCGAGATCGAGAGACGCCTGGCCGAGATTACCGTCAAAGAAGCAGATGAGGTCAGTGATTTTCGACTCCAACTTAATGCTTTTTGGGATATTACCGGCGTGAGCGAGCCGGAGTTAGACGATACCGGGCTGACCAGTCTGTTCAATTCCAGCATCGATGATCTACAGCGGCGTCCTCAAAACAAGGGCATAACTTTGGAGCTTGAGGTACCACTCTGGGACTGGGGCGTAAACAAAAGCGAGGTCTCCCAGGCGCGGTCGCAATTGGCACAAGCCGATCTTATTCTAAAAGAAAATAGGATACTTGTTAAGCAAGGCGTACGCGCGGTTATCAGCAGCTTGTACGAAGCACAAAACCGCCTTGAGGTTCTGAAAAAAAGCGAAGAACTTTCGGAGAAAAGTTTTGCCATCAGCTTGTCGCGATTTGAGAATGGTTCCATTACCGGCCAGGAGCTAACCCTTGACCGTGACCGCGTTACTGCAGCGCGGACTGATTTCTTAAATGCTTATATCACCTATCAATTGGCAGTTGCGGAACTGAAACGACAAACTTTGTGGGACTTTGAGAATCGGCAGAGTCTGGTGGAGTAGTGGCATCCAACCACTTAAATGTTACGACTTACGAGCGTCAGCGACTGAACCCCGAAACTTTTGAAGATTCATTAAACTTCGATTTCTGAACACCGCTGGAATTTGCGCGGCTCATCTATAAATTAATTACAATCTATAACACTCCATTTTTTGGTTCTTGAAGCGACCAATTCCAAGATTCTTTCTATTCTTGTTTAGGAATATTTAAAAATATTATTCTGTTAATTGAGGTGAAGATTTCCGACACACCTTTCATGCATATCATATTTGACACATGCAATCGTGGCGTAATTAAGGGAGTAGTTTTATGTATAACAAGCAGTTTAATCTCTTTGTGCTTTTGATTTGCACTATTCTAATTTTTGCATGCTCAAAAGACAATAGCCCCAATACCTCAGAGTCATCCCAGAGTAGTCCACGGCTAGACCCACCCGGAGACGACAAAGATGGTGATGATGACGAAACCGATGCTCCTGATGACACAAGTGGTTTCAAGGGAACGTGGGATATTTCTTTTGGTGATGTAGTACTAGGTTGTTTCGGGGGCCAAGACTGCATTCCATCTATTCAAAATCCAAGATTTGTTTCTTCGGATGCTGTCAGTTATCTTAGTGATGATGATTATGTTTTTGGACTTTCCATCAATGGTGAGGCCAGGGCATATCCCGAGAAAATACTAGACTGGCATGAGGTGGTTAATGATGTGTTTGGCAACCAGTCGATTACGGTCAGCTACTGCCCATTAACAGGTTCCGCAGTAGCGCTGGATTTACATAAAACTGCTGAACCTGTCAATAGTTCTAACTTTGAAAGTGTCTTGCTGGAGTTCGGCATTTCCGGGTTTTTGCATAACAATAATCTGATACAATTTGATCGCGGCACCGGCAGTAATTGGTCGCAAATGTATTTGCGTTGTGTGAACGGATTGATGCGTGGCACCAAAATGGTTACAGTACCGCTTATTCACACAACCTGGGGCACTTGGAAAAAGATGTTTCCGCAGTCAATCGTACTCTCAGATGACACCGGGTTTAACCGAAATTATGACAACTTCCCATATGGAAACTACAAAGAAGTAGAAGACCTTTTGTTTCGACTAACGGTGGACGATCACCGCTTATTTTTTAAAGAAAAACTACACGGCGTTGTGAGCAGCTTTTCTAACATGACAGCCAAAACTTATCGCTATGACCTGTTTGCAGATGGAGCAAGGGCTATAAATGACAATGTTGATGGCCTGGATGTTGTGGTCGCAGGAATGAAAGATGCAGATTTTTATATCGCATATTCCCGTAGATTGCAAGATGGAACAAAGTTGAGGTTCAGTCTGAAAACGGACTTACCCAGTATTTTTCCGTTTGATCTTGTGGACAATGAGGGTACAACCTGGAATATTTTGGGTGAAGCCATCGAAGGGCCGCGTACCGGGCAAAAACTGGAGTTTGCTGATTCTTACAACGCTTACTGGTTTGCCTGGGGTTCATTTTTCCCGGGTGTACCTATTTTTCAATAAAATTTTTTTTCTTATTTAACTTCCCAATTCCTCACTCGTACCGCAGTGACTTTATCGGATTCGCCAAAGCGGTCTTTATGGCCTGGTAACTCACAGTTGCCCAGGCAATGCTCATAGCCATTACGCCAGCCAGAAGAAATGGCTGAACCCCAAGATTTGTACGAAAGGCAAATCCGGCCAGCCAACTATTCACCAAAAGGTAAGCAATAGGCCAGGCCAGAAGCGTGGCAATGGCTACCAGCGCCAGAAAATCCTTAGACAAGTTTATAAAAATATCGAACACGGAGGCACCCAGAACTTTGCGCAGACCTATCTCCTTGGTTCGTTCTTCTGCTGTAAAAGATGCAATTCCCAGAAGTCCGATTGCAGCTACAAAAATGGCAAACATCGAAAATGTACCCGCAACCTGACCCAAGTTCTCCTCTGCTTTGTATAACCTTTCAAGATTATCGTCCATAAAAAAATATTCAAAGGGTCGGTTTGGCATAAATTTCGCCCATGTCTGCTGCAAATGGGTGATGGTTTCCTGGTAATTATTGGGAGCAATCCGAACAGCAAGATAGCGATCAATAAAGTTGTGAAAACTTTCTGTATTTGCCACATCCAGGACAAACGGCCTAATCGGGTTGTGCAAAGATGCGTAATGGAAGTCTTTTAAAACGCCCACCACTCGCTGTGTTCGGGTTCTCATGGCAAAGCCTTTGCCAAGTGCCTCCTCTGGTGAACCCCAGTTCAAATAGCGTACCATGGCCTCATTAATTATAACAGCCATTGAATCATCTGTCGAAAATTCTTTGCTGAAGTTTCGACCTGCGACAAGTTCAAGGTCAAATGTCTCTTCAAAATCGTAGCCCACGAATAGGCGTTGAAATTGTTCCATTTCATTAAATCCCTCAGGCGTTAATGGGAATGTTTGGAACTTGCTGCCCAGGACATCCTCAGAAGTAGTAACTTGCATCACATTACTGTTTTGTAAAAGTTGGTTCTTAAACTGATCGTAACGGGATGCCAGATTGGAACGAAACATGTTGATCAAAACCACCTGTTCTTTATCAAAACCAAGATTCGCTTGCCTGAAATAATTCAATTGGTTGTAGGCGACCAGCGTTCCGACTATCAAAATAATCGAGATAGTAAACTGAGTGACCACCAGACCCTTACGCATTAAAGCGGTCCAGTCAAATCCGGTGAGATTTAATTTCCCCTTTAATACTTGAATTGGCCGAAACGCGGACAAAACGAAGGCAGGGTAAATACCTGCGACAAATCCCACAAGGACTACAATACCACCCAGACTCAGCAAAAGAGTAGTATTTGCCAACAAATTAAATGCGATTGACTTGCCGAAAAAATTGTTCATGACCGGCAATGCCAGCGAGGTCAGGGGGATGACCACTGCCACAGCCAGTAAACTCATCATAAATGATTCCCCCAAAAACTGTCTGATAAGCTGAGTGCGCTCCGCGCCAAGCACTTTGCGCATGCCTACCTCACGTGCACGTTTAGCCGAACGCGCGGTGGCAAGGTTCATGAAGTTAATGCAGGCTATTAGTAAGACAAATGCAGCGATAACTGAAAAAATGTAGACGTAGACAATATTGCTATTGGGTGCAATTTCAAAATCCAAATGAGAATGCAAATGAATGTCGGTTAGTGGCTGCAAATGCAATGAGGCTCTTTTCCTGATGTTATCCGGGAAGTGCTTATCA
>JAJDAE010000228.1 GCA_029262035.1 Candidatus Zhuqueibacterota bacterium | reverse complement strand
TGATGGTGAGCGAACAAAAATCTGGCTGGACAAACAAAAAAGACTGGCCGACACCAAAGCTGCCGCAATAAAGAATTATCTTGCGGACGAAAAGAACAAAGGTTTGCAGCAAATGGCAGCCGTGCCTATGCTGCTGCAAATTATGGCAATTCTGTGGAAGAGTCGCGATGTTTTGCCCGAAAGCCGCACCGCCCTTTACAATGCCTCGCTCAGCTATTTGCTCGACTACCGTGACCGCCGCCGTAAATTAGACCCGCTGCTGCCTGCCGATAAAGCCCGCCGGGTGCTGGCGCCTGCGGCTCTGTGGATGCAAGACACCTTGCTTAAGGATGAAGCGCCCAAACCGGAGCTGCACGCCCAAATGCAAAAGACTCTGAATACCATGGACAAATCGCCAACCGCAGAAGCTTTCTGCGAAAACCTGGTAGACCGCGCCGGACTAATTGCTGATTACGGCGACGCCGAATATGTGTTCCGGCATAAATCTTTCCAGGAATATTTGGCGGGTTTGCAGCTTGCCAAAGAGCCGGACAAAGAAAAATGGATTGAAAAACTGGTGCAGCACTTTGGCGAGGACTGGTGGGAGGAGCCGCTGCGCTTTTTTATGAGTGACGCCGATGAGAATACGTTTGACCAGTTTATGCAAATATTTTTTGCCTCGTCGGTGAGCCGTAAGTTGGACCAGAATGCCCAGAACCTGCTGCAAACCCTGGTGCAGGAAGCGCCCCAGAAAAAAACGGACGCCCTCGGTGAAAGTTTGCTGGACGATAAAACCACGACAGAACAAAATAGGGCTATTCTTGAGTGTTTGAAAAATGTTGGTTACAAAGCTTCGGAGAGTATTTTAAAAAAATACCTCGAATCGTATTCTGTAACTGCGGGCATTCAAGAACATGATAACATGGTGTATGCTTTAGAAATTGTAGAAAGCTACCCTGATGATGTAAAGGAAGATTTAAAATCCATAAGTTCGAAAGTGACCAACCTCCTTCAAGTAAAGGGTAATGAGTTTTTTCAAAACCTACACGAGTTCAACGCCGAATACATCCTCATACCCGGAGGTGAATTTAAATATTCGGCTTCAAAGAAAATTGAAAAAACCCCGGACTTGTATTTTGCCAAATACCCGGTTACCAACAAACTCTACCGCCGCTTTATAGCTTACCTTGAACTAAAAGAAAAGCCGTTGTTGGAAATTGTGCCGCGCGGCGATTTTGTGCAGGCGCTCAACCGGTTTGCAGAACCCGACAATAAATATAAAGAATATCTCGGTAAAGGCGAATTGGAAAACATTTTAAGTTCGCGTTTTGACGATGACAAAAAGTTCAATCATGACGACCAGCCGGTGGTGGGTGTGAGCTGGTATGCTGCACGTGCTTATTGTTTGTGGCTCTCCTGTTTACAAGCGCCAGGTGAATTAAACAACATTGAGCACTTGGCGAAGATTTACCGCTTGCCGAAAGAACCCGAATGGGAATGGGCAGCCGCCGGCCGCGAAAAAGATGGCAACCTGCGCAAATACCCGTGGCCAAAGAAGCTGGGCGAACCAAACAAGGAGCTTGCCAATTATAACCGAAATGTTGGTAAAACCACCTGTGGGGCGTTACCCCAAGGGCGCTACGCCCGAAGGCTTGCACGACATGGCCGGCAATGTGTGGGAATGGATGGATAAATTGTATGATGAAAATTCTGGCGCCCGGTCGGTTCGGGGCGGCTCCTGGTACGACTTCACTGATGTCCTTCCGTGCGACTACCGCTTCAGGGACAACCCGGTTAACTGGGACCTCAACATGGGTTTCCGTGTCGTTCGCGCCCAGTCAAGTTTTTGATCCTCTGGGAATCTGTCCCTCTGAAACTCTGAAAAGGAGGTTTTATGAGCAATTCGGAATTATGAAGTGATTGGCCGAAAACGCCATCCGTGAGAAGAATGTTATCCAGGAGGGAGTTTTTTAGAAATGCTGTAAAGTGCTGTTTATTAGAAAGATTTCTCCGGAATTGGGTGTCGCACATAACTCAAATTAACCAGTCATTCCGTCTCGCGTTTTTTGCGATGCCGGAATCTTCAACCGTCACCGGAATCATTTAAGTCCGAGATTCCGGTATGCCCAAAAGGCGGGCAACCGGAATGACATCCGTGTTTTTTTATTCACAAATGGTTAAATTGCTCTATCTTTTAAGCTGTCATTCCGGTATGCCCTTAAAAACGGGCAACCGGAATGATATTTGATGGTTGCCTGCTTTTCTTATTTGCAACACCCTCGCACGAGTGGATTTGTTAAATCGTATCCTTAGGCGAACCGATAAGAGTGTGGCTCAGAATCTTCCACTGGTCCAATTTTGCAAACAGGCCTGTTGCAATAAAAAGAAGCGACAGGATCAAATAAAAAATAAAGCCGGCACCCAGACCCAGGCCGTACGGGCCAATCCAGCCGGCCTCGCCACCGAGCCAGCCAATAACTGTGGCGCTGCCAATTGCGCCAATTGCAACACTCAGCATGTCAATTGAAAACTTATCCGTGTGCCGAACCGCATAATACAGCAAATATCCGAAAACAAACCCGATTGCAAAAATACCCCAAAACATGGTTGTAGACATTTTCCCCTCCTGAAATTTTGTGATTTACCTAAATTGAGCGATTCTCCTGGGGGTGAGGTTTGTAGTACAAGCTTCAGCTTGCTTGGGGTGGTTGGGAACACGCTAAAGCGTGTACTACGTACCTGGTACCCGGCAGTAAATTAATTTCAGGCTATATCGCTCAATTTAGGTTTTAATAAAATGAGTAAATTAAGAACGGCTGTTGAATGTAAAAAATGATAAATTGTAATACAAGTGAGAAGTTGCAGTTAATATTTTTTGAGTTGAGTCTGCCGGATGCTTTTTGTAGCCAACTTCTGCGGAGGGCGACCCCGGAAGCAAGCCGCATTTTTTTGCGGCTAATCATAATTGGGCGCGAAGCGCCACCGGTTGAGGAGGCGCACGCAGCCCGTGCAGGACGCCTGTTTTTGGCGGCCGGAGCGGCTCAAAATAACAGGGGAGTTGCATTTGCCCACCCATTTAAATGAAGCGTTGCAAATAATTTAAATTAACCTGTCATTCGGGATCGCATTTTTTGCGATGCCGGAATCTCAATCTGTCAGCGGAATCATTTGAGGACGAGATTCCGGTATGCCCAAAAAGGCGGGCAACCAGAATGACAGCTGATAGCCTACTTTCTTATTTGCAGCCCTTCTTTATTTTTCCCAAAAGACGCGTTCTTCACTTGCTTTAAGACGTCAAAATATTTATTTTTAAAAGCCGTTACATTCCCTCGATAATCAGGAGAAAAAACTCAATGCCATTCAGGAAAGCACCTGCTATTTTTCTTTTATTAATCACTGCAAATTTGCTCACAGCTCAAGATTACTGGCAGCAAACTGTAAATTACAAAATGGATATCACGCTGCTGCCGGCGCAACACGCGATAGTCGGGGAGCAGAGCATCACTTACGAAAACCACTCACCCGATACGTTGCACAATATTTATCTTCATCTTTACCCGAACGCTTACAAAGACAAAAACAGCAT
>JAJDAE010000227.1 GCA_029262035.1 Candidatus Zhuqueibacterota bacterium | reverse complement strand
AATTTTGCCAAACGACAATTTACCTGGTTTAAAAAAGATAAGCGCATCAAGTGGATTGATTTAGTGGAAAAGCCGGTGGACAAAATTGTTCGAGAACTATTATCTAATTTTTAGTGAAATTTCTTATGGTGTTTTAGATTTAATTTATTGCTTTTTTATTTTTTCTTCGATAAGTTTATAGCAATGCGAATGTAGCTCAGCTGGTAGAGCGTCGGCTTCCCAAGCCGAAGGTCGCGGGTTCGACTCCCGTCATTCGCTCTAAAGTGATTTTAACGTAGCGAGACTTCCTGCCACCGGAGGTCTTTGGTATTAGAATAAAAGAAGACTTGGAAACTGTAAAAGAAAAAGGAGATTTAGAATGAAAATATTTGTAGGAAATTTGTCACATGAGGTTGGGGAGAGTGACTTACGATTGGCTTTTGAAAAGTTTGGGAAGCTTGATTCTGCCACCCTTATAAAAGATAAGTATACAGGTCACTCTAAAGGATTTGGCTTCGTTGAGATGCCCACGAACGAGGAGGCACAGGCAGCTATCGATGGCCTGAATGGCACAGAATTAAAAGGGAAAGTGCTTACGGTGAATGTGGCTCGTCCGCGGACCGAAAACCGTGGGAGTGGCGGCGGTTTTAGTGGGGGCGGTGGCAAAGGCGGTTTTGGCGGCGGTAATAAGGGCGGTTCTGGTGGTGGTAATAAAGGCAATTATGGTGGTGGAGGCAAAGGTGGTTACGGCGGTGGTGGTGGTAGAGGCGGTGGTAGAAGCGGGCAACGATAAAACGTTAATAAATTGAAGATGAATCCAAGCGTCAAAAATTAAATTTTGTTTGACATTTATGTTCAATTTTTCAATTGTAAAATATGAGTAAACCCATTTAGCTTGCATAATTCATGAATTTTGCCACGAAGACTCTAAATCACAAAGTTATGGAAGAAGGTGTTTTGAAAATTAAAATTCAATTACTATGGAGCAAAATTTTTCATAACACTTTTATTTTTAAATCTTTGTGTCCCCTTACTGTCTTTGTGGCTTGGTGGCAATGAATTATTCAGGTTAGATTAATTATAGTAAAAATAACCACGAGCAATGAAGAGAGTCTCACTATCTGATATTGCGAAAGCTGCGGGAGTATCCAAGACCACAGGTTCCATGGTGTTAAATGGCCGGGCCAGGGAGAATGGCATTAGCGATGCAACTTGCGAACGGGTTTGGAAGATTGCAAAAGAGCTAAAATACAAGCCAAACCTGATGGCTCGTGGTTTGAGACTTGGCAAAACCCACACACTTGGTCTTATCGTTGCAGATATATCCAACGATTTTTTTGCACAGATTGCAAGAACAGTTGAAGAAACTGCTACTCGGTATGGGTACCATGTTATCTTTTGTAACTCTGATGAAAATGCTGAAAAATTGACCGAGTTGATTCAAACACTAAAAACCAGACAGGTTGACGGTTTGATCATTTCTCCAGCACTCCATGATTACGATAATGAGATTTCTCGATTAAAAAGAGAAAAGTTTCCTTTTGTCTTGATTGATCGTTATTTCTCCAAAATTAACACAAACTACGTAGTTGTTAACAACTTTGAAGCATCTTTCCAAGCCACCAGTCTACTGCTTGACCGTGGCTATAACCGAATTGGAATTATTGCCGTGTTCTCGAACAGCATCCAGCATAAGCTGAGAGTTGATGGCTATCGGGAAGCTTTAAAGCAAAATGGAATTCGTTTCTTACGAAAACTTGTAGTTGAGGTATCTTACGGAAACCTGAAAGAATCTATTATTAACGCAATTCGAAAACTACTTGATTGCCCGAACAACGTTCGGGCAATTTATTTTTTAAACAACCGCGTTGCGGTTATTGGCTTGGAGTGTATCAATGAAATGAATCTTCGGATTCCAAAGGACATTGATGTGCTGAGCTTTGATGATAATGAAGTTTTTCGGCTTTTTGATCCTCCGATCACAGCGGTAGCGCAACCCGTTCATGAGATTGCTGAGAAAGCGGTTTCCATCCTTATTGACGAAATAGAACGGCCAAAAAAGATATCAGAGACTCGCCAGATTGTTCTGCCAGCGAAGTTGATTAAACGATAAATTATTTTTTTACGGTTCGTTGGTTGAACCGCAGCGAACATCTGCTTATAGCCCTTAGGTATTTTCCCTCCAAGACCAAACGACAGAAATTTAGTTATAAAATTTTTAAGTTAAAGTCTTTCAGTGCAATCCGCAACGAGCGGAGTCAGTAGAATATGCTTGACATATTCTTAAAATTTATTATTTCTAAAAACCACTACTTCCGGTATTGGTGCAGTCAAATGGTTCTTTAAATAAAATGTAAATGTTAAGCACCCCCCTGTAAGGTATCTAATAAACACAGGAGGTACTTAATGAGTCGCTTCAAGAAGCTATTTTAAGAATGCAAGTATCATTTGGTGTTTTATCCAAAATATGGCTTTCGGTTCTTGTAATAGTTCACTAAACTGATTCAGTAATAATTTTTGAACTCGAAAGATACATGATTAGAAATGAAATCTTGTCCGTCTTAACACGAATTCAGTTTTGACTATCTTATGTTTGTTCTTGCTGTATTTAAATAGCGAAACGGCACAGCTTCAAGCGCAAGACAATAGGAAGTCGAAACCACATGTTGCGGAAAAGAGCATGTTTATAGCCTGAATTATTCATAAAATTTAAATGATGTGCCTGGCACTTAGTAGATTTCTATAAGGTTAGCAAATAAGCAAATATTTAATAGCTTTTACAATTTTGAGTAAGTGCCAGGCACATTTTTGTCAGTTTGTGAATAATAGAGGATAGATAGTCTGCTGCACGAAATGACGTTGACAGAAAATGCTGCATTGTTTGGTGGGCTCGATAGTCGAAATTTTGAAAGCTATTCTGAAGACCCATTCCTGGCCGGACGTATTGCGAGTGCTTGGGATGTGCTGGAAATGACCGGATGAGCAAAATTAGTAATGGAAACTGAAATGATTTTACACAACATAAAAAGCAAAGGTATTTTCTCGGGCTCCATGGATACTTTGGAGGATTTGGAAAAATGTCTCAATAATATCAGACAGGCCATTTGCACGCCGGTTGCCAATCTTGAGGTGACAGCTTGGTGCACGAAAGAGCCGGTTGCGTTTAAAGACCGCCAGAGTGGCGTGAAACGCGATCTGGCTGTTGGCGACAACTGGGGCGAATTGTTTGACTGCGCCTGGTGCCACTTTACCGGTAATGTTCCACAGACAGCGAAAGGGCAGAAAGTTGTGCTTCTCATCGATCTGAGCGGCGAGGCATTGGTTGTGGATGAATCCGGAAATCCGAGAGGCATTCTCACTACAGGCAGCACAGTTTACGAGCCGCAACTTGGTAATGCCGGTAAGACTGTGCTCGAGTTTTTAGAAATAGCTGAGGGCGGCGAATCCGTTGACGTTTGGGCAGATGCCGGTAATAACGATCTATTCGGTAATTTGCAAAATAATGGTACGCTGCAGCAAGCGTGTATCGCCACCAAAGAGGATGAGATTGAGCAGCTTTATTACGACTTCGAAGTGCTGTTTGATTTGCTCGGTCAGCTTGAGGAGAAGTCATCGCGCTATCACCGTATTTTGAATGCGCTGCAAAAAGCGCATGTTACGCTCACAGAATTCAGCGTTGAACGAGTAACACAGTCACGAGCTTTTCTCGCTCCCGAACTGGCACGCCAAAATGGTGATTATCCGCTGCAGGTCAGCGCCATCGGCCACGCGCATATCGACCTGGCTTGGCTCTGGCCCATCCGCGAAACTATTCGTAAGGGGGCTAGAACCTTCGCCAATGTTATGCGCATGATGGAGCGTTACCCTGATTATCTGTTCGGTGCCAGCCAACCCCAACTCTACCAATGGATGAAAGAATATTACCCATCGCTCTATAAGGAAATAAAACAGAAGGTAGCAGAGGGGCGCTGGGAACCGCTGGGCGGCATGTGGGTTGAGTCCGATTCAAACTGCGTCGGCGGTGAGTCACTTATCCGTCAGTTTTTGTATGGCAAACGGTTTTTTCAGCAGGAGTTCGATAAAGAGCTCAAAAATTTATTTATGCCGGACACATTCGGCTATTCAGCCGCGCTTCCGCAAATTCTGAAAAAATGCGGTGTTGATTATTTCATCACCACCAAAATATCTTGGGATCGGTTTAACAATTATCCGCATGACACTTTTAAGTGGCAGGGCATTGATGGCAGCGAAGTGCTGGTGCATATGCCACCAGAAGGAACGTACAATAGCTCAGCTGCTCCCCGGGCCATCAAACAAGCGGAGTTTAAATACTCAGACAAGGAGGTGTCGGAGAACTGTTTGGTAGTTTACGGCATCGGCGATGGTGGTGGAGGGCCTTCGATTGACCACCTGGAGCGGTTGAAACGCGAAAAGGATCTGGCTGGAATGGCACCGGTGATACAGGAACCTGTTGCGGTATTTTTCAAAAAATTGGAACAGAATATTGCCGAATACAAGACCTGGGTTGGCGAGCTTTACCTTGGGTTTCACCAGGGCACGTACACAACACAGGCACGTAACAAGCGCGGTAACCGCAAGATGGAAATCGCTCTGCGCGAAACAGAATTTCTCTCCGTGCTGGCAGGGCTGCAAGGTGTCGCGGAATATCCTCGAGATCAACTCGAAACAATCTGGAAGGAAACCCTGCTTTACCAGTTTCACGATATTCTGCCAGGTTCTTCCATCACAAGAGTACACCAGGAGTCTCAAGCCCGTTATGAAGAGATGTTTAAAAAGACAGCTGTGTTAACCCAAAGTGCCATTGATTTTTTTGCGCAACACGTGAACACCAGTGCGTTAAAAAAGCCGGCGGTAGTTTGGAATTCCCTTTCGTGGGAGCGTTCGAACTGGCTCAAGATTGCAGACAAGTGGCAGTTGGTGACCGTTCCAGCCTGCGGATACATCGTCGTTGAAATGTCTGAAAGTGTAACGCAGGAAAAAGTATTGGTCGCGACAAATACGAAATTGGAGAATGAATTGCTGGCACTCGGTTTTGATGACAGCGGAGAACTGGTTTCTGTTTTTGATAAAGAAAACAACCGTGAAGCAATTCCAGCCGGGCAGACCGGCAATCGGCTCAATGTTTACGCTGACGCAGGAGATGCCTGGGATTTTGCGCTGGAATATCCACACCGAAAAGTTGGCGCTTTCAACCTTGAAAAAAGTGATGCGTTTATAGATGGCCCACGAGCAGTTTTCCGACAGGAGAGAAAGTTCGGTAAGTCGACTCTGAAGCAGGAAATTGTGATAACTGCCGGAAGCCGTCGTGTTGATTTTGTGACCAGCGTGGATTGGCAGGAGGAGGAGAAAATGCTGCGTGCGGCCTTCCCACTGGAAATTCATGCCAATGAATCTACCAGCGAGATTCAGTTCGGATATATTAAGCGACCGACTCACAGGAACACCTCATGGGAGCTGTCGAAATATGAAATTTCTGCGCACAAATGGATCGATCTGTCTCAACCTGACTATGGCGTGGCGCTTCTCAATGATTGCAAATACGGCCACTGGGTTCACGATAATGTGCTCGACATCAATCTGCTTCGTAGTCCACTACGGCCGGATCCCGAAGCTGATCGCGGCAAGCATAAATTCACGTACTCGTTGTTTCCCCATGTCGGCGACCATCTTGTTGGCGGTGTCATTAGGGCCGGTTATGAATTGAATGTGCCGCTGAACGCCATTCAGACCAAAGCAAGGCGTGGCTCCCTGGATACGAGTAAGTCTTTTGTCATGATTGAGTCAGCCGAGTTGTCACGACCCGGCGACGATAGTATTGACATTCAAAAAAAGGAGAACGTGATTCTCGAATCTATGAAAAAAGCCGAGGACAGTGAGGCGACGATCCTGCGCTTGTACGAAGCTTTTGGCATGGGTGGTGACGTCAAAATCACATTTGGCTTTGATGTGAAATCTGTTTGTGAAACCAACATGCTGGAAGAAAAAAATACTGATGTTGAATTGGATAGCAATTCAATTTCATTAGAATTTAAACCGTTTGAAATTAAGACGATTTGTGTTTCAGCATAAGCTTTCTGAGATAGAATGGAAATTACTACAAAACAAATTAAGCAGGAAGTCGAAAAAATAATCCCAGAAATCATCAGGATAAGACAGCACCTGCATGCTCATCCGGAATTATCATTAGCTGAGTTCAGGACATCTGAATTTATCCGAAGCCAGCTCAAATCTTTGGATGTTGATATTTTGCCGCCATTTTTGAAGACAGATGTGATTGCCATACTCAATGCTGATAATGGAGGTAAAAACGTCACATTGCGTGCGGATATCGATGCTTTGCCTATTCAGGAGCAAAGCAATCAAATCTACTGTTCGAAGAATAATGAGATGATGCACGCCTGCGGCCATGATGGTCACACGGCTATGCTGCTTGGGGCCGCTATGATTCTGACGAATTTCAAAGAGCTGGTCGATGGTTCCGTACGTTTTGTTTTCCAACCTGGCGAGGAGATTGTAGCTGCCGGGCGTGACCTTGTTGCTTCCGGGGCGCTAGAAGAGCCAAAACCATCTGCCGTCTTAGCCATGCACGGCTGGCCCGGGTATCCTGTCGGTGCTATTTGTTCCAAGTCAGGCAATTTTATGGCAGCAGCAGATTTTTTTAAAATCAAAATTGTCGGCAAAGGCGGCCATGGTGCCTCCCCTGAAAAAACCATTGACCCGCTGTTAACAGCCAGCAAAATTATAAACAGCCTATATTTAATTCCTACCAGGAAATTCAACGCACTGGATTCAGTTGTTATCAGCATTGGAAAAATCATGGGCGGCAGTAATGCAAATGTCATTCCTGATTTTGTGACAATGGAAGGTTCCGTAAGATATTTCGGTAAAGAAGTTGGCGAAAAAATACCGGAGTATTTCGAAAATGTTATCAGGAGTGAATGCAATTATTCCGGAGCCCAATATGATCTGAATTATGAAAGACCCTATATTCCAACAGTTAATGATGAAAGAGTCGTCTTGCAATGTCGGGAGTATGTAAAAGATTTCATCGGTGAGCAATCCTGGGTGAATGTTAAAAACCCGGTCATGAGTTCCGAAGATTTTTCATATTATATTGAAAACAATCCCGGCGCGATGTTCTTTCTTGGTTTGGGTGAAGGGTGGCCAGATTTGCACACCGATTCTTTTGATTTTAATGATAAAGCTTTAAAAAATGGAATTTTGTTTCTTGTTGTATCAACGCTTGGTTTACTGAAAAAAAACAACAGGGTATAAATACGAAAATCTAATAAAAATGGAATTATTACATTTTACAGTTGGGAAGTTGGTTAACAAATAACCACACCGTATTTTCAGGCGATCTGCCGAAAATCGGGATTCGCCCTACAGAGCAGGGCATTCCTTTCGAAGATCTAAATGCATGCGGCAGGCAGCTCAAATGGGGATATAGCGCGTTTGAGGATACAACTGCTGTTATGGCAGGAATCAAAGATAAGATGCTCCATCCCAACCCTGAGACCCGGAAGATTTATGCTGAACTTTATGAGAACTACCGGCAATTGTATCGTACTTTTGGTCAGGGCACACTTGATACAATGCATCGCTTACGTGCCTTGCGGCAAGGCTCTCAATGATATGTATGGAGTTTTTTCAGTAAAGCACAATTTGCTATTATCCATTTTGGTTATTTATTATGATTGCGGTTTCTCTCCTTGTAATTGGTAAACCGATTTAGTAATTTTATATTAAGGATAAAATAATGTTTTTGATATTGAGGTAACTCTATATATGGCACACAAATCAAAGTTTGGTTTTTGGCCTGTTATGCTGACACCATTCAAAGAAGACAACTCGATAGATTGGGGGGGCGTAGATAGGTTGGTCGACTGGTACTTGGAAAACGGTGCAGCCGGGTTGTTCGCGGTATGCCTATCGAGTGAGATGTACGATCTATCGGAGGCAGAACGTCTTGATCTTGCACGGGCTGTTTTGAAACATGTTGACAGCCGTGTTGAAGTCGTCGCCACAGGCACCTTCGACCGCAATTTGGAGAGGCAAATTGATTCCATAAAGAAAATGTCTGATACAGGTGTAGACGCTGTTATCTGCATTGCGAATCAAATGGCGGAGGAAGGTGATGGAGAAGATGCTCTGAAACGCCACACGGAGCAGTTGCTTGCCAGAACCGGTGATATTTCACTTGGTTTTTATGAATGTCCCGTGCCTTACAAACGTGTGCTTTCTCCAGGATTTCTGGCGTGGGCAGCTCAAAGCGATCGATTTGTCTGGTATAAGGAAACGTCAGAGAGTATCGATATCATCAGAACAAAGTTGAATGCAATTGCAGGAACGAGACTGAGATTGTTCAATGCACACACGGCCTCATTACTTGAAAGCCTCCTGGATGGTGTGGCGGGAGGTACACCAATCGCCGGCAATTTCTATCCGTTTTTAATCTCATGGCTTTGCGATAATTTTCAAAAGTACCCGGAAACAGCACAGGAGCTCCAGCGCTTTTTAACGGCCTCACAAGAATTTGTCGACCATAAGTATGTTGCTTCGGCCAAAAAGTTCCTTGCATTAAGCGGATTTGGTAACGGTACTACATGTCGCATTTCCAAGCAGTCATTTTCAGAACCAGAAATACAGGCACTTAGGGAATTGAACAAGCGTGCGGACGAATGGAGAGATAAATTGAAAATAATTATGGGGGAAGGCTCTTGAAACTA